>JBARRC010000375.1:0-6142 GCA_049644045.1 Phycisphaerae bacterium | reverse complement strand
GCGCGTACACGTATCTTCCGCTGGGCTATCTCTCGCTACGCAAGATCGAGAACATCGTGCGCGAGGAGATGAACGCCGCCGGGGCGATCGAGCTGCACATGCCGGCCCTGCACCCGATCGAATGGTGGCAGCAGACCGGCCGCGTCGAGGCCATGGGCGAGACGCTTCTCCGCCTGGCCGGCAGCGGCGACGACTGGCGCTCGCGCACCGTGCTGGGCCCCACGCACGAAGAGCCCATCACCGAGATTGCCCGAGCGTATATCAACAGCTACAAGCAGCTTCCGATCAACCTCTACCAGATTCAGACGAAGTTCCGCGGTGAGGCGAGGCCCAAAAGCGGCGTCCTGCGAACGCGCGAGTTCTTAATGAAGGACGCGTACTCGTTCCACATGGCCAAGGATGGGCCGGGCGGCCTCGATGAGACGTACGAGCGGATGTACGACGCCTATTGCACGATCTTCAGCCGTTGCGGCCTGCCCTACACTGTCGTCGAAGCGGAGTCGGGCTCGATCGGCGGCGATGCTTCACATGAGTTCATGGTTACCACCAACGCCGGCGAGGATTATCTAGTCCAGTCCGAGGACGGGGCGTACGCCGCGAATCTGGAACGCGCGGAGGTCGCTCCGCTCGAAGACCTGAAAGACGGCACGGACGCACCGTTGATGGAGGTCCATACTCCGAACCTGTCCACGATCGACGAGGTTTCGGGCTTTCTGAAATGCGAGCCTCGCAAGATGATCAAGACGATCATCTATAAGGCGGACGGCGAGCCGCTCGTCGCGCTGGTCCGTGGTGATCACGAAGTCAATGAAGCGAAACTGGCACGGGCAGCCGAGGTGTCCGCTGCCAGCCCGGCCGGCCCGGAACTGATTCGCAAGGTCACGGGTGCGGAGGTTGGCTTCGCCGGTCCGATCGGACTTACGGCGCGAATCATCGCTGATCAGGCCGTCACCGTCATGCACGATGCGGTCACCGGCGCCAACAAGACCGATTACCACGTAACCGGCGTCAACTTGGGTCGCGATTACGAGATCAAGGAATCCGCAGACATTCGCATGGCTGTTGAAGGCGACCGCGCGCCCAACGGCTCGCCGCTGGTCTTCAAGAAGTGCATCGAGGTCGGCCACGTCTTCAAGCTCGGTACGAAGTACTCGAAGGCGATGGAGGCGACGTGCCTCGACAGCGACGGCAAAGCGAAGCCCTTCATCATGGGCTGCTACGGCATCGGCGTGAACCGGATCATGGCCGCCGCGATCGAAACCCTTTACAACGACAAGGGCATCTGCTGGCCGATGTCGATCGCGCCGTTTCAGGTAATCATTTGCGCGTTGGACATGCGCGAACAGGCGGTCACGACACTCGCGCAGAAGCTACACAACGAGATGGAGGCCGCCGGGATCGAAGTCCTTTACGACGACCGCGCCGTCCGTCCCGGCGTCAAGTTCAACGACGCCGACTTGATCGGCTTCCCGGTTCGTGTCACGGTGGGCAAGCGCGGTTTGGGTGAGGGCATCGTGGAGGTACGGATGAGGCGTACCGGTGAAGTTCAGAAAGTCCCACCCGACCAGGTCACAAACACGATTGCCGAACTCGTGCCCACCATGATCAGAGAGGAATGCACCGAACCGTCGAAGCGGTAGCGCGTCCGCTATTCGTCCTTTTCAAGGCTCTGCAGGAACTCCATCATGGCGCCGGCACCCCAGGACCCGGCAGCGGAGTAGGCTCCGCTCACCATGGAGTCCAGTACTTTCAGCCCGATGGTTGCAGGACACCCAAGGAACAAGGTCGGCGTGGCCAGCGTGAAAAGCAGGACCCACTTGGCCGCTCGTTTTCGCATCACTCGACTCTCCAATGGATGGTTCCGCGCGGTCTATCGGCCGCCACCATTTTACATCGAACACGGCAGGAGACCGACTTAGCCAGAACCAGGATTTCCTCGACGAGGCTGGCCCGGCCGCATCGCCGATACTAAACGTCCTACCGTGCCTTGGCCAGCAAGTGCATGAACTGCGCCGCCGTTTTGGTCCCGTTGTGGAAGTCGGACAGGGCCAGGAACTCATTCGGACCGTGGGCATTGCAATCCGGCACGCAGAATCCCATCATTAACGAGTCGGCGCCGAGAACCTCCTTGAACAGCGGGAGGATTGGCAACGAACCACCCTCTCGGATAAAGAACGGTCGTATGCCGAACCCGGCCTCGACCGCATCCGCCGCCGCTCTCATCCCCGGTGAATCAGTCGGGGCCACGTAGGCGGCACAGGCTCCGTGATGGATGATTTCGAGCTTGACTCCAGTGGGGCACGCGGCTCGAACCGCTTCATCAAACGCTTTCGATATCCGCTCCGGAATCTGGTCGGGCACGACCCGCATCGATATCTTGGCCGAAACTTTCGCTGGAATCACCGTCGCGGCCCCGTCACCGGTGAACCCGCCGAACATTCCGTTCACATCCAGCGTCGGGCGAGCCCAACGACGCTCGAGCGTGCTGAACCCCTTCTCGCCCACCAGCGCCGGCGCGCCCATGGCCGCCAGATACCCATCCTCGTCGAACGGCAATTCCCTGAGCTTGGCACGTTCATCCGCCGTCAGGTCGCGCACGTTGTCGTAGAAGCCCGGAATGGTCACGCGGTTGTCAGTGTCATGCAACGAAGCGATGATGGCCGCGAGCGCATTGCCGGGATTCAACAGCGTCCCACCATAAGAGCCGCTGTGCAGGTTCTGCTTGGGACCCGTGACGACGATCTCCTTGTAGACCAGCCCCTTGGTGCCATAGGTGATGGCCGGGTTCGTTTCACTGAACTTCGACGTATCGGAAATGGCGACGTAATCGCAGGCCAGGCGGTCGCGATTGTCCCGGATAACCTTTTCCAGATTGGGTGAGCTGACCTCCTCTTCACCTTCGATCAGGAATTTGACCCGTATCGGCAAGCGGCCGGCCGTCTTCATCCAAGTCTCCGCAGCCAGCAGGTGTGTCAGCACCTGTCCCTTGTCGTCCGCGGCGCCGCGCGCGTACATCAAGCCGTCTCGAACCGTCGGCTCGAACGGCGGTGAATCCCACAGCGACAGGTCGCCGGTCGGCTGGACATCGTAGTGGCCATAGACGAGCACCGTCGGACCACCGCCCTCCACCGGCCCGCTGTCAGCCAGGATAGCCGGGTGTCCGGGGGTATCAACAATCTCGCTTTTAATCCCGCATTCGGTCAGCAGCCGATGCACCCATTCGGCTCCGCGTCGCATGTCGGCCTTTCGGTCCGGATCCGTCGAGATGCACTGAATCCGCAAAAAGTCATTCAGACGCTCGACGGACTTTTCCCTATTTGCATCAATTCGTGCAATTACTTTATCAATCACCGGTTACTCCCTCGGTCAAGTGAAACGTCGAAAAAACGAAACGTCGAAAAGTCAAAAAGTCGAAACGTCGAAAAGTTGGAACGTCCAAACTCAGGTCCGCCGTCCAAAGACCTACGAAGCCGGTCCTGAGTCCCGGGACACCGGGACGAAGGGCCGGGTAAGCTACAAACCTCGCCAATCAACCCCATCCTAACACCAAGCGGCGGAAAGAGCCACCCACCACCGTGCAAGCGCCCCCGTACCCTGTGCTCAAGTTGACCTGCGCCGGATCGACACCAACAATGAACCGGTGACGGTATCCCCAAACATGCCCACGGTTGCGACAGAAGGCGAGGCGGGATCACGCCCGCCCAATTGGGACAATGTACCGTTCGACGTCGGTTGTGCGCGGTGCGGCCACGATCTGCGCGGCTTGACCAACCCGAAATGCCCGGCGTGCGGTTTGGCGTTCGACTGGGCCGATGCTGTCCCAATCGAGCAGCTCACCTGCCTGCACTGCGGCTACCACCTCTACGGCCTGCGCGAGACGCGCTGCCCGGAGTGCGGCGAGCGATTCACGTGGGAAGAAGTGCTCACCGACTATCGCCGGCGCAACAAGCCGCTGTTCGAGTACAGATGGCGCGAGCGCCCCATCAGATCATTCGTTCGCACGTGGTATCTCACCCTGCGCCCACACAAACTCTGGTCTAAGGTGGACATTCACGACCCGGTGAAGGTTGGTCCACTCCTCGTCATGATTGCGGTGGCCATCGTCGTGTTTGCGGGCTCGATCGTCATCCTTGGCGGGTTCGATAGGTGGCTGTGGCAGTGGAACTGGATGCAGACTTGGGGCCGGCCCGTGAGTCTGGCGGCACACTTTGCTCGACTTCCGCGCTACGTTTTGTCGAGGTTGCAAGGACCCGACATTTACACCTTGACCTGTGCACTGATCCTGTGGTTCACCAGCAGTCTGGCTTCGCTCATGGTTTTCCGCCAATCCATGCGGCGGTGCAGAGTTCGCACGGTTCATGTCGTACGCGTGTGGGCGTATGCGCTCCCTACCGTGGCTCCCGTAGTGGTAGCTTCGCTGTACGCGCTCGAGTGTGTTAGGGTGGCGTTAATCCCGAACTATTGGCTCGCGCCATTATTACCCGCCGTCATCGCGCTCTTCCTCATTGCCTTCGCGGCCTGGTCGATACACCTCGGCTATAAGAAATACCTGCGTATGCCGCACAGCGTGGCCGTCGCCGTCGCATCGCAGGTGATGGCCGTCCTTGTAACCGGGCTGTGCGAGCTTCTCCTATTGCGCGACGTGCGTGACAGCGTATTCCTGCAAATGCTCTACCTGTTTGGATGGTCGTAGAACGAAAAGGGGACGCAGCTCGTTTCTTGACTGAGCGTGAAGCGAAACGGTAGGACCCCGAAAACGAGCTGCGTCCCCTTTTGGTTCATCACCCAAATCGGGTATACTTGGTGATCTCGCTGGCCGCAAATACGGCGGCAGAAGGCTCGTAATGAAAAACGTTAGAGGATGGGTGCCACTGGCGGCTTGTCCGCCAGTGGGCACGGGCAGGCAAACTGCCCGTGGCACCCGATGCGCTGCATACTGCGAAAGTCCGCGCGGCCTGAAGGCCGCGGCTCGCTTGACGGCGTCACCCACGAGGGGTAACGCTACACGAAAACGAAGAACGCTGTCAGGTAAGATGCGAACGTTTCGGAGGGGCTTCTCATGAGACGACTCAAGATCTCGCACTGGTTGTTGGCCACCGGCATCGTCTGCCACGCGGCAGTCTTTGCAGACCAACCCGTCGAGCGCGTCCGCTATGACGACCATCGGTTGGTGCAGGTCACGCTCACGTCACAGGAAGACATCGAAACGATGCTGCGCATCAGCCGGGACCACTGGTCGGAGGGCATTGGGATTGGCACATTCCCCTTCCGCGTGGCGCCCGAGAACATGGCTGCGCTGGAAAAGAGCGGGCTGTCGTTTGAGATTGTACATGACAACATCCAGGCACTGATCGATCAGCAGCGGCCGGCTCGGCTCGCCGAACCGAGGGGATGGTTCGATGACTACAAGACGTATGACGAAATCGACGCCTACGTCGACATGTTGGTAGCCTTGCGGCCCGACCTGGTCACCAGGTTGAACCTCGGGCAGAGTATCGAAGGCCGGACGATCTATGGCATGCGCATCAGCAACCTTGCCGAGGGTTCGGACGCCCCCGCAGTGCTGTTCAACGGAACCCAGCACGCACGCGAATGGATCACCCCGATGACGAACATGTACATCGCCGACATGCTTGTCCAGGCGTATGACACCGATCCAGAAATCCAATCCATGGTCGATAGCGTGGTGTTTTACATCGTGCCCGTCGTCAACCCCGACGGGTACGTCTATTCCTGGGATGTCAATCGGATGTGGCGGAAGAATCGCCGCGACAACGAAGGCGCCTGCTTCGGCGTGGACAACAACCGTAACTGGGGTGTTGGATGGGGCGACGATGCCGGCTCCAGCGGCGATCCGTGCCACTGGAATTACCGAGGCACGGCTCCGTTTTCGGAGCCCGAAAACCAGGCGGTGCGCGACTTCATCCTGGCCCATCCAGCAATTGTGACCCACATTGACTTCCACAGCTACGGGCAAGTGATTCTCTCGCGCTACAGCTACATCACTGAAGAGCCGCCCGAACCGGATCGGACGATATTCAGGGACTTGAACGGTCAGATGGCCACAGCAATTTATGACGTGCATGGCGAAACCTACACGGCTGGACCCGGTGCGATGACCCTGTACACGGTGTCGGGAGGC
>JBARRC010000374.1:0-10569 GCA_049644045.1 Phycisphaerae bacterium | reverse complement strand
CACCGTGGCCCAGAAGCCCGAAGAGAAGCAGAAGCAAAAGCGGCCGGCGGAAGAGATGGTCGGCCAGGCCGCTCCGAAGTTCGAACTGACCACAACTGCGGGGAAAAAGGTCTCCAATGAGGCCTTAGCCGGAACCGTCACGGTCTTGGACTTCTTCTCCAAAACATGCGGACACTGCTCGAGGCAGATTCCCAGGGTTGAGCAAATACGCAAGACCTATGAGGAGAAAGGCGTTCGGTTCATTGCCGTCGGCTCCGGTGGTACCGATGAGGAGATCAAGGAGAAGGTCGACCAGTTGGGCTATCAGGGTGAGCTCGCGATCGACAGCAACAGGGCCGCAAGTTCTGCGTTCAAAGTGAGGGGCGTCCCCTCAATGGCCATACTCGGAAAAACGGGGAAGGTTGAAGCGGTCAACGTCGGCAACGTCGGTGACCTTGAAACCCGGATGAAGGGGCAACTGGATGCCCTACTCGCCGGCAAGCCGGTGCCCGAGTTCGCCAGCGCCGCCCCCCCGAAGCCCAGGAAACGTCCGGCTGAGGACATGGCCGGGAAGCCGGCCCCTGCATTCTCCCTCAAAACCGCAGACGGAAAGACGTTTTCAAACGCCGCCCTCGCGAGTTACCCGGCCACGGTGTTGAACTTTGTCGCCCCGAACTGTGGTTTCTCCAAGAGACAGGTTACCAAGGTCGAGACCGTCCGCGCCGAGTACGAGCAGAAAGGCGTCCGGTTTGTCAACGTCAATCAAACCTTCCGCAAACCCTACTCCGCCGAGGAGGCACTTGAGGTTTTCAAAGGTGTCGGGTCCAACCTGGAGTTGGTATACGACGACGAGGCAAACACGGTTGGGAATACCTTTAAGGCCACAGGCTATCCTACCATGTTCGTGGTCGATAAGGAAGGTAAGATCGCCCATGTCAATATCGGAGCCAATCCGAATATCGACACAATATTGAAGGAGCAACTGGATGGGCTGATTAAGTAAGAACAAACCAACCCATCGGACAAGCGCCTGCGGACAAGGACGGCCAGGTCGTCGTTACGAAGAAGCCGTAGCATGCTTGGTCCAGGTGACCGCGTCTGGTCACTGGTTTTGGTGAATTCAAACCCCGCTCCTCGGTGAGACCTCCGACGAGCGGGGTTCTTGTATTGTCACCGAATCTCGATACTCCGACCATGCGTAGTAGGTCATCCCCTCTCCTCTTTCGAGTGCTGCTCACGGTCGACTCCCCTTCGAAATCCCTCCTCGAAGGCCTCAAGATTCGTATCCGTGGTCTTGGGTGGGACGCTTTCCGAGATCGCCTTGCGAAGTGAATCACGCGACACCACGCCGGTAAACCCGGCCAAGCAGCCCAGCATGATCACGTTGGCCACTACGTCGCGGCCGAAGGTTGTGTGAGCAATATCCGTGGCCGGCAGCCCAAAGGCACGGAACTCACCATTGCGGGGCTTCACAAGACCACTGTCGTAGATCAGAATCCCACCTTTCTTGAGGTTTGGAAGGTACTTGTCCAGAGCCGGTTGGGACATCGCCACCAGCACATCCAAAGCCGATGGGGCGAAGTCCAGGATTTCGCCATCCGAGATAATCACACCGCTCTTGCAGGCTCCACCGCGCGACTCGCTTCCATAGGACTGAGTCTGCAAGGCATTGCGGTCGTCCAGAATTCCTGCGTGCCCCAGGACATATCCGGCCATGATGATGCCCTGACCACCGAAACCGGCAAGGCTGATGTTCATGATGTCATCCTCGTGAAGCGTATCTCGTGAAAAGTATCTCGTTCGGGTCTGACGCTTCACGCTTCACACAGTTATAGTTTCTTGATCAGATTCCTTAACATCCTCGATTCGAAGTCTAGTTGCTCCAGAAGCTCGTTCTGTACAGCTTCGTCGAGATACTCCAAATCACAACTCAGTTCGACCTGTGTCTCTAATTCAGCACACGACCCGAGCCTAATATAGAGAAACTGGCGGTATTCCTTGTTGTTGTACCGATTGAACCCCTCGGCAATATTTGAGGGGATCGAAACGGCGGCCCGTCTCATCTGGGAGATCAATCCATATTGCTCCTCACGGGGAAACATTCTCGTCATCATGTACACGCGCAGCACGATCTTCTTGCCCAGTTGCCAGACCTCGAGGTCTCTGAAATTTTTGATCCTTGATTCCACCTTCTGACTCTCGTGAAGCGTATTTCGTTCAGGTCTGACGCTTCACGCTTCACGAATAACGCTTCACGAGCGACGCTTCTCGTTGATCCGCCTGAGGCTCTCGGTAAACTCAATCCGGTCGCGTTCAACAAGCTTGCCCACCACGATCTTTCCTTCCAGCTCCTGCTCGCTCATGTTGGCGGCCTTCTCGATGCGCACGGAGTTCTTCTTGAAGTGTTCCATGAAGGCCACTCCGTCCCGAAGCCCGACGCGACGGCCATAGCTGACCGGGCATTGGGAGATAATCTCGATGAAGGAAAACCCCTTCTTTTGAAGGGCTTCTTTCATGGAGCTGATCAGCTTACGAATGTGATACGTGGTCCAGCGTGCTACGTAGTTGGCCCCTGCAGCGGCCACAAGCTCGGCAGCTTTCAGGGGATACTCGGCGTTGGTGTACGGGGTGGTGGTGGTCACGGCACCGAAGGGGGTGGTGGGGGAGACCTGCCCGCCGGTCATGCCGTAGATGTAGTTGTTGACCAGGAAGACCGCCAGCCCCACGTTTCGGCGCGCCGCGTGGATCAGGTGATTGCCGCCGATGCCGACCAGATCACCGTCGCCCGCAATGACGACGACGTGTGCCTGGGGTCTGATGATCTTCACACCCGTGGCGAAGGCGACCGCCCGGCCGTGCGTGGTGTGCAGGGTGTCACACTTGAGGTAAGGGCTCGGGATCCAGGAGGAGCACCCTATCCCCGTAACGGAGATCATGTTTTTGGGATCAATCCGTAGGTCATCTATGGCATTTACGAAGGCGTTGAGCGCCTGCCCGCCACCGCATCCCGGGCAGTGGGTAGTGGGGAGAATTTCCTGTCGTAAGTACTTGAGCAGCCTATGCTCCATGATGCTCATGCTCCACCAACAAGAGAACTCAACTCGAACCCTCGCGTTCCACGATAGCGCGGCGTATCTCTTCTACGGAATGAGGCACACCACCGATCTTTGACACTCTGACCACGGGTACACTCACAAACCGCTCGACCTCCCGCGCGAGCTGACCCAGGTTCATTTCGGGAACCAGAATCGTTTTCACCTGTCTTCCGATCTCGGCCAGTCTCTCTCCGCAGAAGGGCCAGATCGTGATGAGCCTGAAATACCCCACGTTCAGTCCCCGGTCACGCGCCTGCATAACCGCTCCGAGAGCAGGCCTCGAAGCGGCGCCGAAGCACACTACGGCTGTCTCGGCATCCTCCATGAAGCGCTCCTCGTACCGGACGATGTTCTTGCGGTTTCTGTCGATCTTCGCACAACACCGCGTGATCAGCCTCTCGTGCACATCTTGCGAAACTACGTCCCGCATGCCGTTTTCCTTGTGCGTGGAGCCGGTGATGTGAACGGCCTCCCCTTTGCCATATTCGCGCACGGGCTTGATCAATCCAGGCTCATCGGTGGGGTCGACACCGCCTCGTGGGAAAAGGTGGAGTTCATTGAGGTTGGGAAAAGCCAGCTTCTCCCGCAGGTGCCCGATCTCGCCGTCCGTCAGAAGGATTACCGGATGCCGGTAACGCTCAGACAAGTTGAAACACTCGATCATCAGATCGAAGCACTCCTGGACCGAGTTGGGAGCCAGGACGATCATCTCGTGGTCGCCGTGGGTCCCCCACCGGGCCTGGTACATGTCCCCCTGGGCGGGTTTGGTTGCCTGGCCGGTGGACGGGCCGCTGCGCTGAACATCCACCACGACACACGGCGTCTCGGTCATAATGGCGTAGCCGATGTGCTCTTGCATGAGTGAGAAACCGGGGCCGGATGTTGCAGTCATGGCCTTGGCGCCTGCCCGGGCCGCCCCGATCACCGCGGCGATGCTGCCGATCTCGTCCTCGAACTGCACGTAGTAGCCGTCTACATTCGGCAGCTCGCGGGCCATGGTCTCCGCTACCTCAGAGGCAGGGGTTATGGGATAGCCTCCGAAGAACCTGCACCTGGCAAAGAGGGCGCCGTAAGCCACGGCCTCGTCTCCCAGGGCAAACCGCACATCGCCGGAAAGACCATTCAAGTATTTCCAGGCTCTATCCGTCGCCACCTTTTTCTTCCTCAACGATGAAAATGGCAAAGTCAGGACAAGACAGCACGCATTGACCGCAGTTACTACACCCGTCTGCGTTGACGACGTACGGCACATAGTATCCGCGGCTGTTTACCTCACTGGACACCTCAAGAACATGCTTCGGGCAGAGGTGGATGCAAATGCTGCATCCTTTGCAGTATCTCTCGTCAATTACGATCACCGGCTTCGACTCTTTCGATTGCGGATTGCGGATTGTCGATTGCGGATTGGAAGTCCCATGCGAATCGGATCTAGCAATTCCGATTCCACAACGTGGTCAAAAAAGATCGTCGAGTTCATCGTCTCCACCACTAGGCAGCTCACCGAATTGTGTCAGGTGCTGCTGAATCAGTTCGCTTTCCCGCTTGGTGTACATCCGATCCTCTTCCCAATGAAAGAAACGCGCCTCACCTCCCGAATCGAGCTTTTCCACAAGGCCCGCCTGAATGTTCGCTATCCCCTTGATCATGATAGGCTTCTTGTTGGAATCAGCCAGTACAAAAACCCCCTCGACAGCCGGAACCTGGTCTACCGTCGAACGGTTGAATTCCAGCCACTTTTCCGGGGGAAGCGTAGTCTGAGCGATCAGTAATCGCAGGTCGCATTGGAGGCAACGCTTGGCCTCGGTCACCGCATCTTCGGGCGAGTAGCTGCCCTCGATTTGGCGAAAATCGGTGCGGCGCTCCTCTGGGGCGGCGCAGGGAAACGGGACACGGGGGCGGGGTGCAAATCCTTCCTCGCGCCCGATCCAAGTGTTTGGAGGCGTGCGATCAACGAGTTGGAGGGAGACGCAGCCATCTCCACCCAAGTACTGGTCGATTCGCTCAGCCGCCACACGCCCGGAAGCCACCGCATCGACTACCGACCCGCCGGAGGCTAACCCGCCCGCGATATCGCCCGCCAGGAAAACCCCCTCTCGCTCGGCAGGAACATTTTCCGGCGGCGCCTGGCCGATTGCGAGAATCACTGCGTCGGCGTCGACCTTTATCCTCTGCCCTTCGTCAAACTTCGGGGCGAAGTTGCGCTGCTCGTCGAACACGGCCACGCAGCGTCGAAACTCCACGCCCTTCACCCTACCGTCAGCGCCCAGGATCGCGGCGGGACCCCAAGCGGGGTTGATTTCAATGCCTTCCGCCTCGGCTTTTTCAATCTCATATGCGTGGGCAGGCATTTCCTCGCGGCTTTCCAAGCAGAACAGGCGTACGGCTCCACTCGACAGCCTCAGTGCGGTCATGGCTACGTCGATGGCTACATTACCACCACCCACAACGACGATCTTACGACCAAGGCTATAGGTCTCTCCCGCCTTGACACCGCTCAGGAATTCGAGTCCCCAATACACGCCGTCCAGAGAGCTTCCATCCACGGCGATCTTCTTGGAATCAGGCAAGCCCACAGCTATGAGCAATGCATCGAAACCCTGCTTCAACAGATCGACCATTGCCTGCTCTGTAGTCAGGCAGCACCCGGTCTTGATTTCCACCCCCAGGCTCCGGATGACGTCAATGTCCTTTTGCACAACAGCTTGGGGAAGTCGATACTCGGGAATGGAAAGTGTCGGCATACCACCTGGCGATTCCCCGGCCTCGAAAATGGTGACGCGGTGACCTTTGAACGTCAGGAAGTAGGCCGCCGCCAGGCCGGCCGGACCGGCGCCGATCACGGCTACCTTCTTTCCGCTTTCAGGAGCGCTCAGTTCCGCGTTGAGTAGACTGAAACCCATACTCTCCCGAACACCGCGCGGGCTGAAGCCCGCGGCTCGTGCCGGAGCGCCATCGCCAGCCTCGAGCGCAAACCTCTTCAACGCACAAATGGCAATGGGATCGTCGACTTGGCCTCGGCGACACTCATACTCGCAAAGATGAAAACAGATGTAACCTAGCACATTGGCAAGAGGCAGCTTCTCCCAGATTAGTGCAGCCGCCCCTTTGAAGTCGCCGCCGGCAATTCGCCGCATATAACCCGGCACATCCACACCGGCAGGACAGGTATGAACGCAAGGTATCAGCCAGCGTTCTCTATCACCAGGCTGCGCCGCCTTGTCCGTTAGACATCCAGTGGGACATACCTCGACACAGGCTCCACAGAACTTGCACGCTGATTCGAGCAACGTCGGTGCGATGCTGCCTACTACAAGGCGGCCGCCGTTGTGGACAATCCCAAGGGCTTCCACGCCGCGTACCTGGTTGCAGGCGCGGACGCACCTGGCACAGTCGATACAGAGATTAAAATCGCGGGCGAACAAGGGTTCGCCGTTCAAAACGGGCAGTCCGGCCGGTCGATAACGAGGCGTCTCCTCCTTCACACCCACATACTCAGCCACCTTGCGCAGCTCGCAGTTATGAAACTTAGGACAGCAGCGCTCCTCCTTCGGAACATTAGAAGAACAGTCCTCCAGACTGCACCCCTCACGCTGGGCGCAGGTCAGGCAGGCGTGAGGGTGGCGGGACAGGATCACCATCAGATTCGTACGCCTGAGTTCTTTAAGCGCTTCGCTCTCGGTCTGGATCGACATCCCAGGCGCTACAACCGTCTGACAGGCCCTTACCGGTTCGGGTAGCCCTGCTACCTCAACCACACAGAGGCCACAGCCTTCCAATTGTGGATTGCGGATTGCGGATTGTGGGTTGTCGGCACGGTGCAACTGCTCCTCGGGCACCGGCTCATTTTCGTAGACGTTGTCACCGCGAAAGATCCGGGAAGCCAGCGGCAAGTCCTTAAAAGGCGGGAGGTCTGGATGATGGCAGAGCGTCGGTATGTATATTTCTTCAGCAGTCGCCGCGGAAATAATTGTGGCGCCTTCCTCCGCCTCGCATGGGTTGTCGTTGAGAATAATGTTGACCATGACGCCCTACGGCCCCAGTCCACAATTGTCAATCCCCAATCCGCAATCCGCAATTGCAACATCTACCATGAATGCGAAATGGCCAGTGGTTTACATGCCTCGATGCACGACAGGGGAGGGCGATCGTGATCCGGCTTACAGGGGGCACAGGTGTATTTGAGTTTCTTACGGTGCTCTTCGCCCACCATCGCTACCGGCTCCTCGCTAAGCGGATCGTTAGGGTCCTCACCGACGATGAATACACTGTTGGGGCAGGCTGGTACACAATCTCCACAACCGTCGCATTTGTCGGTATCAATGGCAATGAAGAAGTCCCCCGAACCGTCCTTGTAACCGTAGTTCGCTATCATGCCGTTGCTTCCGGATAAGATCGTCTACTAAAACCGGTTCTCAAGTGGTCAACGTCCTGCAAGCGCCCGCGCGGGCTAAAGCCCGCGGCTCAGCGCTCACGGCCCGCTCATGGAGCGGTTCTCATTTCTTGCGGCGTTTGCCCTCCAAAACCTGGGCAAAAAGGGCACCGCCCAAGGCGCCGGCAATCTGGGAATCATATGTGGTTTTCAAGGCCTCCAAACCCAATTCGCGCTCGAGGCGCTTGACAACTCCGCTGTTCTTGCCGATACCCCCTGTGATTGCAAACTCCTTTTTCACCTCGATCCTTTCGAGCAGGGTCACGACGCGGTGGGCCATGGCGGAACAGTAAGCGGCGAGCACCTTGTTCTTGGGCCACCCCTTACGCAAAAGACCCGAAGCCTCCGACTTGGCAAAAACCACACAGGTACTCGAAACCGGCTCGGGTTCCTCCTCCACCGAGAGGGACAGTTCCCCCACATCCTCAACGGGAACCGAGAGGAGATCGGCGAACACCTCCATTCCCCGCCCAGTTCCGGCGGCGCACTTGTCGTTCATGAGGAAGGCCTCGACCTTCCCCCTCTCATCACAGCGGATCGCCTTGCAGTCCTGACCGCCCATGTCCAATATGGTGTGCACAGTTGGGCCATACATGAAGTTGCCGCCACGGGCGTGACAGGCGATCTCCGTAATGGCTTTGTCGGCAAAGGGTACGTTGACCCTGCCATAGCCGGTGCCCACAGTGTAATGAATGTCGTTGAGGGTCATTCCCGTGCCTTCCGTGGCCCAGTTGATGGCGTTGTTGGCGCTTTCCGGGCTGTCGGAACCAGTGCGCTGGTTGCTGAAGGCGTACAACTTGCCGTCCACGAAGATGACCGCCTGGGAGCTGACCGAACCTATATCCACACCGGCGCTGATGATGTCGGCATCCTTCCAATCCATGGTCTCGTCATGCCAGCGGTACTCCTTCCAGCGCCAGAATTCCTTCTTTTCACTCAATGTTTGTGCCTCCTGATTGAAAGCGGTCAGCGGTCAGCATTCAGCATTCAGCTTTCCGATGAACGAAGCGAACATCCGCTTGATTTCGGTTATGTCTCGGCGGCGGCCAGGGCAGCGCCCAAAGCGCCGATATACTCGGGGTCTTCGGGAACATACATATCCATTTCCAGGCCGCGTTTCATCGCCACCACAAAACCGGGGTTGAGAGCCATGCCGCCGATCAGGGCGATATCTTTCTCGAAGCCGACTTTCCTGACCATTGAAATAATTCGGCTGGCGACGGCGTCGAGCACCGCCCGGGCGATGTCCTCACGCGGGGTCTTCGCGTGAATCAACGTGACCACTTCGGACTCCGCGAAGACGGCACACTGGGCGTTCATTGGGACGGCCCGCTCGGACTTCAGGGAAAGGGGGCCGAGCTCTTCGAGGGGGACTTCAAGCGCCCTGGCCATCCCCTCGGCAAACGCACCCGCCCCCGCAGCGCATTTCTCATTAAAGGCGAAATCGATCACCTTTCCATTCTCATCGCATCGCACAGTGCGCCCCTCCTCGGCGCCCACGTCGATCACGGCGCGGCAGGACTTCAAGATATGGTTGATGCCCTTGGCTGCGGCGCCGACTTCTGTGATTTCCTCCTCGGTGAAAGGGCACTCCTTGCGGCCTGTGCCGGTTGCCGTGAACCGATCCACCTTCTCTTTGTCCAGGCCGGCGGAGGCGAGGGCCTCATCCAAAACCTGCTCAGTGGCGGCCACAGTGTCAATGCCGGCGGGGACGATGGCTTTAGCCAACGTCCTGCCATCCTCCACCAGCACCACCTTGATAGTCTTCGCTCCGATGTCAATACCAGCAGTGATCATCTATTTCGGTCTCCAATGGCCTCGTCTTACTCAAACCGGCCGGTCTCGCTGAAATCCTTTGCATCGGTCACTCTGCGTTGTGTTATCGCCTCCCGTGTTTCTTGATACCCAGCGTTTCCATAAAGGCGTCGAAGCGGACCTTAACGCGCGTCTCGTCGAACTCGCGCTCGTCACCCATGTTCCCCTCGAATGCCATCACGGGGAACCCGGCTTCGATCAACCCCAGACGATTCTCCGCGATACCCACGGAAAGTCCTTCACATCCGCGGTTGTAGTGCAGCATGATCCCATCGAGGTGCCACTCCTTGCCGATCCTGGCCATCATCTCCGTCTTGAGATGAGGAGAATAGAAGTGTTGCCACTCGGGTTTGCTGAGCGTCCAGTCGGCGTAAAGGCGCAGGGCCTGATCGCGATCCTTGATCTCGATTCCTTGATCCATGGGCGTGGTGCGGGGGCCCCAGGAGCCGTCCGGCTTGTCCTCCCAGATCCCGATCAGTCCAAATGTGTAAAGGGAGCCCACGGAAATTGCTCCGAACTCCTCCATATAACGGAATATGCTCAAGAATCCCCACGGCGGCTGCGTGTCGCTCATCAGGCGACACCGTTCGTTGGGAATGGCGGCAATTCCTTGCTCGACGCGCTCCTTGACCTCGTCGCGAAGTTCCTCATAGAAGCGAACGGTGCTCGCGTCGTGTTTGTTCAGCGTCCCCATCACGTACAGGGAATACATTGACTTCTCTTCAAGAGGCGCGGGGATGTGCTTGTTGTAAGCACAAATCTCCGCCCAGATGGAGGTGGTGCGAAACTCGTTCTTGACGGCCTCGATCAAAAGCTCATCGTTGTACTTTCTGCCCGTGGTCTTCTCCATCCACTCGATGCCGTCGTGCATCTGGTTGACCAGGTAATCGATCTTGTGCGGGGCCATCTCCTTATACGGGCCGACGGCCACGTCAATACAGAAATAGGGGATCCCACCCTCCAGGTCGCTCACCACCTGGTACCACTTGGCGTGGCAGCAGCAAATGTGATCCTGCCAGATGAAGTCCGGTTTGGGGAACGGCCCGCCGAAGGCATACTCATTGAGCATCACCGAGCCCCAGTAGTTGCGCATATACGCGCACAGATCCCGCGCATAGCTCGCCTTCTCAGCCGCTTCGAGGCACCTAAGCGAAAACTCCTTATCAAAGGCAATACTGGCACTATAAGGTTCACTGGTCAGGCTCCACACATCCTCTCCCAGGCCGGAAGGAATGGCGCTGAAAGTCCATG
>JBARRC010000373.1:0-26440 GCA_049644045.1 Phycisphaerae bacterium | reverse complement strand
TACGACATCGCCGTCATTCTGGCCGGCAACAACAAGGACGATCCTTCGGAGATTCCACAACTGCTCGACCCCATTTGCAACGAGGACTACGACCTGATCATGGGCTCGCGCTATCTCGAAGGCGGTGTGTGTGGTGGGGACATGCCCACTCACCGCAGGTGGGCGACCCGCCTGCATCCGTGGCTGATGGGTCGCCTTGCGGGAAAACGCCTGACCGAGAGCACCAACGGATTCCGCGCGTTTAAGCTGGCGCTCCTGGACGACGAACGCATCAACCTGCATCAGCGCTGGCTGGACGGTTACGGTCTTGAGGTTTATCTGCTCTGGAAGGTATTGACATTGGGGTACAGGCACAAGGAGGTGCCGTGCACGAAGCTTTATCCGCCCAGAGCGGGCGGCTACACGAAAATGAGACCGATCGTCGGCTGGTGGAGTATTCTTCGCCCGATCTTTTTACTCGCCTTTGGAATCCGTCAGTGACCCGGTTCAACCCGAGCCCGTGGCCCTCGCAGCAGTTCCCCTAGTCGATATACCCGAAGGATCGTAGTTGCCTGAGCGTATCGTCGTCGAGAGCGATGCCGTGGAGTCGCGTTCCTCCGTGAGCTTGTGCTTCGGCGACCCAATCCTTAAGCCATCCTTCGGCCCAGCGAGCCAATTGCTCGTGTCCGATCACGAGGTTCTGGGTTTCGCAGGGGCTATGGGCAAGGTCGTACACTTCGGTACCTCCGTCCCTGGTAGGCACAGTGATAACCTTGAAGTCGTCGCCGGTATAAACGGCTCGCGTGACCCACTGCTCATTTCGGTCCCGCCTGAGTTCGGCGAAATGCATTTCGGCGATCACAGGTTTTCCCTGCTGCCGTTGCGGCGAGTGCATTCCCGGTTCGCTGTCAATTCCCAGTTGGGTCAGAATGATCGGCATGATCTCCACGAGGGAGACCCAACCCTCCCGCCGCCCGCGCACCTGGCCACCCGGGTAACGGACCAAAAACGGAACTCGAATCTCCTCCTCGTAGACTGAATGGCTGTGCTGCAAGTGCCCATGTTCACCAAACGCCTCCCCGTGGTCGCTGGTCACAATGATGAACGAGCTGTCGTAGCGTCCTTTTGTTTTGAGCTTATCGAACAGGCGCCCGATGTGTACATCGGTAAATGCGATTTCCGAGTCGTAGTTGGCCTGCGCCGCGCGCAGGTCGGGACGGCCCTCAGGCGGGTCGTCGAATAGAAGTGCGATGTCTTCCTCTGATACTACCGTACCCGCACCGACACCCGGATGCGCCTCGCGCGGCCCTGAACAGGGGTGGAACGCCACCTGGCCGGCGAGTGCGCTTTCCTGCAAGACCGGCCGACTGCTTAGCTGATCCTCGAACTGAGGATGCGATCGATACGGTGCGTGGGGGTCCATGTAATTGACAAACAGCAGGAAGGGCTTCCCACGCTCGCGATCCAGCCAGGCGTAAACGCTCTCATTGATCTGATCAGCACTGCGCCACGTGCGGTCAGACCTGCCCACTACCGCGTGGTACAAATTGCAAAACCACAGCGCGGGAGACATCGTACCGGGGGTGGCCGTCTCGATGGCCCTTCTGGAACGATCGTCATAGTAGAGAAACCCCTGCTGCATTCCGAAGGCACGGTCTAACAAAACCGTGTTGCCAATCACAGCAGCCGTGTCGTAGCCGTGGGCGAGCAGAACCTCCGCCAAGGTTGTCGCTTCGTCCCTCAGGGGGTAAGGCGCCCGCCCGCCATTGATATTCGGGTCTCGCAGGTGGCGGTGGGCACCGTGCTCACTTGGTAGCAGACCCGTAAACATGGACGCATGGGAAGAGAGTGTGTACGGTGCCGGAGCCACGGCATGCGTGTAAGATACCGCCTCCTTTGTAAACGCCGTCAGATTCGGCGTGGTGTTTCTGTCATATCCATAAACGGACAGGTGATCGGCTCGGACCGTATCCATCACGATGAAGATGACGTCAGTCGCGCTCTCCGCAACCGCGCCGGCCTGGCCACCGGGTCTTGTGTCCGGAAGATCGATTGGCTTGCGCATGGTGATCCACAGCGTGCACAGAGACAGAGTCAAGCCGGTCGTCATCAGCACGCCCGTACACTTCAGACACTTGCCGGGGCTATCGAAGGGAATCAGCCGGGCGAACCGCCGCGTGGCGACGATCCCCGCGATGTAGATGATGATCGCTGCAATGAGATAACCAGTGTTGGCCAGCATGCTGACGGGGTTCAGTATCGGTGCTTCGTAGAGCTCGCTGAACGGCGTCCACAGAAGGCAGAACAACGCCAGGCATGCCACTGTCCACAGGTACGCAGCAGAACGGATCACCCATCCGCGATACCGCGCAGTCAACCCCGCCCCCAGGATGATCCCCAGGCCAAGGATGCTGATTGCGAAGCCGGACACGCGCTGGCCGAAGGAATCCTCCCATCCGTAAACCCAGCGCTCACAGAGTATCGCGGCGCAAAGAGCGGCGTAAACGATAACGCAGGCGAACCGAATCCCCGCGTACGCAGACTCCCGATTCCGGGCCGGCGACCGGCTCCGGCTCCACCAGCCCCACAGGCTGCCCACCAGGGCTCCACTTAACCAGCCCCCGATCAGATACGAAACGAACAGCAGCGGCGGGAGGACCCAGGGAATTCGCTGACCACAGAGGGAGACTGCTACCACGTCGACGGACCCGAAGACAGCGCCGCCGACGCCACCCGCAGCGGCTGCATAGGCAACCCCATGGCGGAATGGGAGAGGTGGAGCCGTAACCATCGGGATATCTTTTCACTCGAAGGATGTCACGCGTTCAACACCCCAACGCCCCTTTGGCGTCCAGCACAGTGATTCCGGGCGGGGCAGGCTTACGTCCGAGAAGGCAACAGACCTAGTCCATATCTCGGCAAAGAACCTGCCGCTCTGCACAGACTCCCCCCGATCACTCCGCTTTTTCTCACCGTGTCACTGACTGGTCGCCGCTTCCGGCCAGGTCACCCGCGGAGTGGTGGTCGTCGCGTGGCCGGACATCTCGCGTTTTTTGATCCACTGACCGCCTTTTTCGGACGACGAACAGTCAGACTGCCGTCCGCGGCGCCGGTCGTCGGCGGACTCCAGCTATGCCGAGGAGCACTACCGGTGCACATTTTGCTCATCAACCCCCCGTGGATGACGAAGGACGGCAATATCTGGCACGGGGTCAAGAGTACGTCGGCGCCGTTGGGGCTGTTGTATGTAGCCGCCTATGCTGAAGCCCGCGGGCGGTCCGTACACGTGATGGACGTGAACGCGGAACGGCTCCAGTTAGAGGATATAGAACGCTTCGTCCACAAGCACCAGCCGCCGTGGGTGGGGTTCACCGCCGTCACCACGCAGATCACCAATACCCTGCGCGTCGCGGCAATCGTTAAGCGTGTTTCTCCCGAGTCTAAAACCGTTGTGGGCGGTGTGCACGCAACGGCCTTACCCGAAGATGTGCTAAAGGACCCCAACGTCGACTATGTCATTCGTGGCGAGGGGGAGCAGTCCTTTTTCGCTCTGGTGGACGGGCGACCCCTTGATACCATCGGTGGGTTATCTTTCCGCGCCGCTCCCTCACGGTCGCGGTTCTGCAATGACAGCGCCGCTTCCTCACGGTCGCGGTTCTGCAATGACAGCCGTCCCCCACCCTTCGCCAAGAGCGCCCGTATGGTGACGTACGCGTGCCAAGGGCAAAGGGTGGAGCACACTCCGCCGATCATCCACAACCCTTTGACTGAGCCGATCAAGAACCTCGACTCGCTACCCATACCTGCCTATCACCTGATCGACTTCGATCTGTACAAGCCCGCCATCGGAGCATACCGGCGTCTCCCGGCCATCAACATGACGATGACGCGCGGCTGTCCCGGCAAGTGCATCTTTTGCAGTTCGGCTCAGACCCCCCTGCGTAGCCGCTCGGCGGAGCACGTTGTCGACGAAATACAGATGCTACAGGCCCGATACGGCATCCGGGAAGTCGGTTTCTACGACGATACGTTCACCATCTTCAAACAGAACGTCGTCCGGATGTGTGAGCTGATCGTCGAGCGGGGGATGGATTTGACCTGGTGCTGCTTCGCCCGCGCCGACTGTGTCAGCCCCACCCTGCTCAAGATGATGAAAAACGCCGGGTGTCATCAGGTTCTATTTGGCATAGAGTCCGCCGATCCGGAAATCCTCCGCAACATCCGCAAGCCGATCAACATCGAGCAGACCCGCAGGGCCGTCCGTTGGGTGAAAGAGGCCGGCATCGAGGTTCGCGCGGCCTTTATGTTCGGAAACCCCGGCGAGACCGTCGAGAGCATGCGCCGCACCATCGACTTCGCCAAGGCGCTCGATCCGGATATCGCCGTGTTCAATATCACGACGCCGTATCCCGGGACGCAGTTGTTCGATTGGGCCAAGAAGCACGGATACTTGCGCACGCTCGATTGGAATGAGTACGACCTGGCCAACTCGGTCATGGAGCTGCCCACGGTCTCCGCGGCCGACATCAACCGCATGTACAAGGTCGCCTATCGGGAGTTCTTCTTCCGACCCGGTTATCTGGTGCGCCGCTTCCTGCGGATGCGCAGCCTTGAAGACGTCAGGATGAACATACGCGCCTTGCGCAGCGTCCTGTTCGTTCGTACCACGGCGCCGTGCCCCAGGAAATACGAACGAACGGAAGGCCGATCCGTCGGGCGCTTGGAGCCCGTACCGACTCAATCGCCGGTGGAAGTCTGCACCTGAGCAGCCCGGTACACCAAGGAGACACAAGCCATGTCTATCTCACTCGTCAACCTTCAGCGGCAACACGAAGAACTCCATGATGAGATCCGTGATGCGATTGACGGTGTGCTCGATCGAAACGATTTCATTCTGGGGTCGGAAGTGGAGGCGTTCGAGGAGGAGTTCGCCACCTATTGCAAAACGAAGCATTGCGTTGGTGTCGGCAGCGGGCTTGACGCGCTGACGCTCGCCATGAAGGGACTGGGTATCGGGCCCGGTGACGAAGTCATCACGGCCGCCAATACCTTCGTTGCCACGGCGCTGGCCATCCGCCACACCGGCGCGACACCGGTGCTTGTCGATCACGATCCCGAAACCTACAACCTCGATCCCCGGCGACTGTCCGCAGCCATTACTTCCCATACCAAGGCCATCGTGCCCGTTCATCTCTACGGGCACCCCGCGGACATGGAGGCGATCCAGACCATTGCCAACGAGCACAACCTGTTCGTGATCGAAGACGCCTGCCAGGCTCATGGCGCTCGCTACCGGGGGCGCCGCTGCGGCGGTTTCGGGAATGCGGCTGCGTTCAGCTTCTACCCCGGCAAGAACCTGGGCGCGATGGGTGACGGTGGGGCCGTCGTGACTAACGACGACAGCCTGGCACAGTGGCTCCGGGCCGTCCGAAACTACGGCTCGACCGTCAAGCACCGCCATGCCATACGCGGCGTCAACAGCCGGCTCGACAATATCCAAGCCGCGGTTCTTCGCGTCAAACTGCGCTACCTGGACGAATGGAATGACAGGCGACGCTGGCTGGCCGGTCAATATGGCGAGCTATTGGCTTCATCGGGTGCGATCCTGCCCTCGGAACGGGACGCGGTGGAGCACGTTTACCACCTGTTCGTGATCCGCTGCTCGGGGCGCGACGGGCTGCTCCGCCGCCTGCACAAACACGGGATCGGAGTGGGGATCCACTATCCCGTTCCGATTCACCGGCAGGTGGCCTTTAGCGGTGGATGTGTCGTGCCGGAACCGCTGGTCAACACCGAAGCTCTCTGTGACACAATTTTGTCGCTTCCCATGTGTCCGTTCTTGACGCTGGACGACCTCGAAACCGTGGCTCACGAGGTGACGGTCGGCCTCGCCCAAATGGCTACTACCCCTCCCCTGTGCGCTGCTGGTGGGCACTCGCGTTATTCGCAGACTGCGCAGGCTTTTCAGCCGTCACGCGCGTGATTTTACCCGCACGGACCGCTCCCTTGCAAGCGAGGCCGGAAGCGCCGACCGGAATCCACGCTGCTGACCGAACAGATGCCGTCCACACGGTTAGATTGACGTCCTTCCTGTCGCCATTCATGCCAGCCGGCCCCGGCCAAAGTCCGTCCACAGATCCCTTTCGTATTTACTGGACTTGGTGCGCACTGGTGGTAGAGTATGGCTTGTGGCGTGGTCCGGTCCGCATCGTGGGTAAACAGCGATGGCGAAAGTGCTGGTTCGGAAGATCGCTTTGCCTTACCAGTGGATGCGGGCTGCAACGGTTCGGGGCTTCGGTTCGGGCCGGTTCTTGCAGACACAAAGGAGTGCGTGCACGTGGAGCTACCCACACGCTCGAAGGGCGATGAGTATACGAAGTCCGGCGAGTATCCGGCGCTGCGCCGGCGAATCCGGGCTGCGGCGGCGGGCTTGAGCATCCCGACGGTCGTGGTCTATGCGTTCGACAAGCGAACACGGCTGCTGCCTTACTTTTTCAGCAGTCATCGCATGGCGCCGGCAGGTCCGCGAGCCGTGGGTGCTGCGTTGTACGACTCGGGGCTGACCCAGACGCGGATCGTCTTGGAGCAGTGGAATCCGAACTTCCGCCCGAGCCAGGCAAGGCTTGACGGTGAACCCATCGAGATGCTGCTCGTGTCGAGCATGCAGATTCATGCCGAGCGAGCCTACCGGCTGGTAGCTAACGCCTGCGCCAACCCCGCCTCAGGTCGACCACTTATCATCGCCGGCGGACCCAAGGCAATCTATGAACCCTGGGATTTCTTCGGGATCAACGGCGATCCGAATGCCGGCGCCGACGTCGTGGTCACCGGGGAAGAGTTCGTCCTGCTGCAGCTCATCGAGGCGTTGCTCGAATACCGTGGGACGAACGGGACGATGCTCGATGCGTTCTTCCGCGCTCGGCGCGACGGAGCGCTGGTGGACATCCCCGGATTGGTGTACCGCGGGAACGATCGTCTCGACGCCCCTCTGGTCACGACGGGGGTCCAGCGACTGGTCAAGGATTTGGAGGAAATGCCGCACCCGTTGATCGGGTTCACGCTGCTGGAGCGACCCCATCGCAACTTGCTCCTGGAATCTCAGCCGCTACCCGCGTCCCGTGTCCGACATTACTCATCGATCGCCTCGCTGACTATTACACACGGTTGCAAGTTCAACTGCGAGTACTGCTCGATACCGGCGTACAACCAGCATACGTTCCGTCACAAGAGCGGTGAGCGGATCGTTGACGAGATGCGCAGGATACGCGAGCAGCTCGGCATACGGTTTTTCTTTGGCACGGACGACAACTTCTTCGACAATCGGGCGGCGGTCGAGCAAATGTTCGAGACGATGTCGTCCGCCGAGATTTCGGGCAGGCCGCTGAGGAAAGCGGTTCGATGGGGCACGGAAGCAACCGAGTTCGACACCTGGAAGAACCGCGACCTGCTGAAGCCCGCGAGGAGATCCGGCTTACGGGCACTCTGGCTGGGTATCGAGGACCTCACTGCGACACTCATCAAGAAGGGCCAGTCCGTCAACAAGACGGCTGATTTGTTCGCGCTGCTGAACAAGACCGGCATCTGCCCGATGCCCATGCTGATGCACCACGACGGCCAGCCGCTCTACACGCGGAAGGGTTTATACGGGCTGCTCAACCAGGTGGGATTCCTGCGCAAAGCCGGGGCACAGAGTATGCAGGTCACGATCCTGGGGCCGGCGGCAGGCACACGGTCGTACGAGTCGAACTTCGAGAAGGGTCTCGTCTTCAATACCGTGGGCGGCAAGCCGGTCCTCCAGTACCAATACGATGGGAATCACGTGGTCGCCTCGTCGCTACCCAAGCCGTGGCGGACACAGCTCAACGTGCTCCTGGCTTACGCTGCGTACTACAACCCCATCAACCTTGGGCGCTCGCTGCTGCGACCATCCAACAACCTGTACCTGGCCGGAGCGTACGATCAGCTCATTGGCATGATCGGACTCGTCAATACGGCGATCCACTCCGCCGCGTGGTCGCACCGCTTGTGGCGCGGCCCCATCACCCACAAGACCAGCGCACCCGGACCGAAATCACCTTTGATCGAGGTGGCTCCGAAGCACGCCAGATGCGACGACTCTACGGCGACGCAATCGGCTCGCCAGCCTGGACTCGTCCACCCTGTCGCAGTATGCTGTAGCCCGGTGCGGCTCGCGAGCCGACCGCCGAAACCGGGCTCATAGCTCAGCCGGCAGAGCGCGTCGCTGATAACGACGAGGTCACAGGTTCGAGTCCTGTTGGGCCCATTTGCGTAAAGGGGGGTGTGGCCATATCACTGGCTGCGTCTTAGGAAACCGACGCTCGAAGCGAACATGCGTTCCGCATCAGCCGGCGCCCACTCCTCTTCCTCCGATTCGAGGTCGGCCAGATTGGCCAGGCACATCGGGCATCCGACGACATCGAGATGAAACTGGGTATAGCTGCGCCACGGTTCATCGAGCACGCCAAGCAGATAGGAGCCGAGGGTGCTCCGCTTGAGGCACGTCAGCCGCCCCTCCCGCCAGACGCGTGACACGGTGACATCCGCTGTGGTCTCATCGAGGCAGGCAAGCGATGCCGGATCGCGCTGTCCGAGGTATTTCTGAAGCTTCTGGATCGCCCGGAACTTGATACCCGCAACGGCTTTCTGATCCATGTCCAGAAGCTCCGCAATGTCCAGGTTGCGCTGGCCGGCGAAGAAGATCAGCTCGATGACCTGAAGATCGCCAAAGGCCTCACGGTCGCGCAGCTCGTGGATGAGCTGTATGAGTACATCGGCCAGCAGATCCTCCTGCTGCCGCTGCGCTTCGGCCGCAACGGCGATGCCACTTGGTGTCTCCGTCGAGCCGGGGGCGATGTGATCCCACCATCCTTCGTCGTTGGACGGTTCCGACAGGACGGTCGCTTTGCGCTGCCGGAGCAGATCATAGAGTTTGTAGCGCAGAATCGTGTACAGATAGGTTTCCAGCGAGCGCGACGGATCGTAGTGCGCACGGGATTGCAGGAAGCCTACGAACGTTTCCTGAACAAGGTCTTCGGCATCGGAAAGGCTGGCGGTCCGTGCCCGGGCGAAGGCCAGGAGTCGCCCGGCGAAGCGGTCGATCAACTGCCGCCACGCCCGCTCGCTCCCTTCGCGAATCTGCTCAACCAGGAATTGGTCCGCACTACCGCCGGGATCCATCACGTATCCATGTTACGTGGAGATGGACCCGCGGGCTATAGCCCGTGACGCAAGGCTGCCATCGCCACACAGATTGTGACAAACACGAGGACCGACAGGATGCGCAGCGACCAGGTGAAATGTCCGCGTGTGCTTGCGTCGAGGAAGATGTAGCCGAGGAACAGGAATGCGGCGATCGCCAACGCGGTCACGACACTTGCAAGCACACCGTCGTGGCGCAGGGCTCTATCGTGGAATGGCGCCCCGCGCGCAAAGTCCCTGACCTTCTTCCTGAAAGCCCTTTTCTTTTCCCGTATCTCTACGGAAACGGATGACGCGGAGGGATCCTCCGGCAGGACCAAGACGGACGCTCCATCGTCGGACAAGGCCAAGGCGTAGTGGTGCGCGAGTGCCTTCTCGCTCGCTTCCAGGTATTCCTGTTCCGCTTCCTGCATCTGCGCCGCGATAATCTCGTCACGATGCTCTTCGATTTGAGCCGTGCGCCACTCCAGTTCGGCGAGCTCAGGCGGCGCCGGCGGTTGGGCGAGTTGCCGCAGCATGTGAGGTCTGAAACTTCGCGGCCACACCGAAGCAAACCGCCCGGGTCCCACCCTGAGCAGGACGACCCCAACAAAGGCGATCACCACGATCGCAACGCCCAACCCCGCGATGATCGACCTTCGCTTTAGCAACAGCTTGAGCAACAAAATGAACAGGACAATCGCCCAGCAGCACGCAAGCAGAACGAGCGGCCACGTCAATATGAAGGTTGCCATCATCTCAATCTCGCGGGTGCAGTTGTCAACCGGCACAGGGTTTCAACGCGGATTAGTTCAGAACACGATTGCACCCGACGCCGTGAGGAAGGCGACACACAGGCCAATAACCGTGCCGATGCACGCGATCACCACGCTGATAATCCCACAAATCCTGCCGGCTGCCGTGATGCCTCTGCCGCTAGGGTCCATTCGTCCCGCCTTCATATCGAGCAGGTCATGGTGCGCCATGACCCAGGCGGCGATGCCGAGCGGGAAGAGGTTGATGCCTAAAACGCCGAGCACCAGCACGGTCACGCCGCGGTGCGGCTTGAGGGTCTCGACGCTGCTCGCGGCCGGGTTATTGGCCAGGCGATCGGGCATGGGTGTATCCCGGTTCGGCTCGCTTTCCCTGGCGGGCGCTTCAACATGTGGAACGTTCGAGTCGGGTCTGCTTCCATTGCCTGCACCGTCCAACACGAACGGCTTGGGGGCACGGCGCCTGCGGCCGGTGAAGAACAGAAGACCGAGGAACGCGATCGAACACATCACCAGCCCGGCTACCAGGGCGACACGGCCTTCATCGCCAACGCAGCAGCTACCCCACTCCCGGGCAATACCCGTGATCGTGCCGCCGATGCCGAACATCATCAGCGAGATCAGGAAAGGCCTTAGCGTATCACGCCAGAACCCGTCGCGCCTGTGCGGCGTCGTTTTGCGCAGTGCGAAGATCATAAACGACGCGAAGCCGGTGCACGCGACGATGGACGCCGTGATGTCACCGTGGGGCATATCCTCCGCAATCAGCGGGATCAGGAATGTAACGATCGCACCACCCATGAGAACGAAGGCTATCACGCTCCAAAAGGCACGTGTGATTCCCCAACGCAGCCGCGGGTGTCCCGGCAGGGATGCGTCCACGCCGTAGTGGGCGTGCGACTCATCGGTCGAGGTGCCCACTTCTGTCGTGGATTGTTGGTCCACCTGTTCCGCAGAGGGCGACGTTGTTTGATCGGGTAGAGGCGGCGGAGTTGCCGCCGCCGCGGCATGATCCTCCTGGCGGGGGCCGGGGCTGACCCCGGCGCGCCCGAATGCGTGGGCTGTGCGTGCGGGTAGCCACCACGAGGTCGCCTGGATGATCAACGAAGCCGCCCCGGCAACCCCGGCAGCGATGAACGCGAATTCATCGGCCCCTCCCCCGGCGATCGCGCCCACGATTGCCGTCGCCAAAAATCCGCAGAATGCGGCCCACAGGGCCGTCCAGAAACACATCTCGCCGGCGGACGCCTTGTCAAACGTCTTATCCCAATTGGCAAACGCCGCTAACAATAGAAGTCCAAGGAAGATCGCGAGACCCTCGCTATCGTATCGTGAGTCAAACAGCGGAGCTGCCCCAATGGCCAGTAACGGCGCGCAGCAACACAAGCGGATCAGCCTACGTGCCCAATTGGGCCCGTATTGAGCACCAAACCATCTGACCGCGCTGCGTGACAGAACGATGCCACCCGACATGCCGGCAACCAACAACCCGGCCGATGCGCCGGCCTCCTCGCAGTACGCATTGCCGATCAGTAGCCCCAGGCCCACGGCCAGGCCGACACACAGCAGCCCCGACAACACGATCCGCTTCCTTCGATCGGCCGCTGCAAAAGGCGAGGCGACCGGGCCGCTGCCACTTTGAGCGGCGGCATCCGGTGAGGGGGGTGACGGGGGCGGATGATGAACTCGTTTGCCGGCCAGCTTGCCAATCTTCTGGTCCAGCTTGCGCGAGATGCGATCCATCTTCTTCGCAAGCCGGTCAGGAAACGCAACATCACCTCGAATCGGTTTGGCGTACGGTGGCTGGCGATGGACCTCATCCGCCGGCCTGGCAAAGTCCCGCGCATAACCGGGTATGGGGTTTGGTGAAGGCATCGGCGAGGCAGCGCGGTCTGCCGCCCCCCGGTGGACGGCGCCTTCAAGACTCTGCGGAGAAAAACCCGCCAGACTTTCTTTGACCTCCGCCACCGTAAGCAGCTCATCGATCATCTCGTCGACGGCCTGGTAGCGGTCTTTCGGGTCCTTCTCCAGGGCCCTTCGGATTACCTGGCCAAACGGATGTGGCAGATGGTCGACCTCCGGTTGAGCCGTGAGGTGCTTCATCAACACCTCTCCCATGCTCGATCCTTCGAAGGGCACTTTTCCGAGCAGCATCTCGTAGAGCATCACTCCGAGGGCATAGATGTCGACACCGCGCGAATAGTCCCCGCTGCCGATCTCCGGGGCCATGTAGTGCACCGTGCCGACACTCGCCGTCTGGGCGCTGTGCCGGGAGACGGCGATGAACTTGCTGAGCCCGTAGTCGCCGATTTTCACGTAGCCATCGTCGTAGAAGATGTTGCCGGGCTTCAGGTCCCGGTGAACGATGCCGCGGTCGTGCAGATACGCGAGCCCCTTGGCGAGCTCACGTGTGAAGAACGCCGCTTTCTGGGGTTCAAATCCGTTCGGCTCGGCGATGAGCAGATCACGCAGCGACGGGCCGGAGCAGTATTCCATGATGATGAAATACTCGTCGTCGGCGTTCTTCTTGACATCGAAGATCGAGACCAGGTGCGGGCTCTTGAGGTTGATGCAATGGCTGACCCCGCGCAGCTCAACCTGGGGGTTGTCACGAAGGTACTTCAGCGCGACCTCGCGCCCGCCGTCACTGACCGCGTAGTACACTTCGCCAAACCCGCCACTGCCGACCGCACGTTGGATCGTGTAGTCGTCAAGTGGCCGATCGCCGTGTTTGAATCTGTAGGCCATGATTCGCCACTTCGCTTTCTGTGGGACAGACTTACCAGTGTGTCAACGTGTACGAACCTGCCACGGTTCGAGCACGAGGCTTATCCCGGCGAACTCAATCGGTTCGCCGAGCGGTAGCCGGACTGCCTCCGTATCCACATGCCCGTCACTTTTCTGACGCAGCCACAACACACCATTCCGTTCAAACAACACCAGGGGCGTGCCCGCATGCTGACAGCGAATGTGGGCGTTGGGGCCGTTCCCCACGGTCGCATGATGACGGAAGAGAATCACCCGCCGCACGTCGTTGGGTATCTTGGTCGTATCGCTCAGGTCCAACACGGCCGTTGAGCTTTTCCGGCTCGGCAGGCGGAAGGTGAATTTCGCCTTGCGGCCAAACACGATCCGGTCGCCATCGCGAAGCAGATGATGTCGCGTCTTGCGGCCGCCGACCTCCACCTCTTTCGCACTGAACAGGAAATAGTCGTCGTCGATGCGGTTGATGTTCGCATGGCGCTCGGCCACGTCGCTGAAGACAGGCACGTCAGCCGGGTTGTCGGAGACCACACGCCCGAGTGAAGCGTGCTCGCTGCGCAGCAACAGGTAGCTGCCGCCACCGTCAACCAGCAGCAGCAATCGGTCGGGAAGGGTGCCGGTGGCGCGCATTCGTTCCGGGATCGCGACGGTGTCATCCAGATTGCGGGGGGAGGTTTGCCCACCGCGTTCATTCGCTGCGCGCGGCGATGGGCGGGGTGTACCCGCCTTACGCCCCACGGCAGCTTCCATCCGATCACCCAGCGGCCCGGCGCACAGCGCCGTTCGGATGTCGTCAAGCTGCCGCAATTGCTCAACCGCCGTCTCGACCCACGCCGACTTGGGCAGCAGACGCGCCAGACTCATAACATGACGGCGCGCGTCCGCGTAGGCGTGGGCCTGAAGGCACTCAGCCGCTTGGCGGGCGACCGTCAATAGGTCCGTCACTTCACGTCGGGTCGGCAAAGCCGTCCCTAATGTTCCCAAGCAGGTCAATTCATCCGAAGCGCGGGCCAGGCGACCCTGGTGGATCGCCTCTCGGGCGTTGTCCAGCACCTGCTTGCACAAGGCGGTTTCGACGCGGGTAACAGCCTCGCGGTGCGCGTCGACGGCTTTCGCGCGTCGCACGCGGTCAGCCGCAGCCGCTAACTGCCCCTGAGCGATCAGGTCTTCCACCTGTTCAACGATGTTTTTCACCTCGCGCGCCCGCTCGTCCGCTTCACGGCGAAGTTGCTGGGCGTCGTGGTCACTCTCACTGGCCTGCTCGAGCATCTTGCGTCCAGCCGCCAGCGACCCGCTCTCAATGCGCCGCCGGGCCATGTCGATCCGCCCGCGTCGGGATTGCTCCCGCCGCTGCTGCTCGGCCTCAACCGTCTGGACGTGGCCCCGAAGCTCGGCGATTTCTTCTTTCTTGACCCCACCAGCCTCCGCCCGGTCGAGGTCCATCAGAGCTTCAGTGAACCGATCATTCCGATAATGGTCGCGGGCTCGCTCGATGAACCGCTCGGTCAGGGCCGTCAGAACCGCGGCGCCGCGTCGGTGCTCGCGAATGTCCGGAGCGGTCGCGAGCCGATACGCCTCGTCCAGCCTACCGTCTCGCAGGGTGTTTTCAGCGGCTTTGAGTCGGACGAATAGTAACTGGCTGAGCATCTTCAACTCCTCGTGGAATCGGCCGCCCTATGCTGATAATACGCCTCCCAGCCACAGGCCCCAATCGTGGTGGGACCCGATCCTGCTCCCGGTGAACTGAAAGTCGCACCTTCACCTATGTGATTCGGCGCGGGCGGTGGTTTATTCGCGGAAGGCACAACGAGGATTGCATCAACTCTGACTGTAATCACCGCATACCAGTGTAGCGGTCTACCATGCTTGTTCAACCCGCCTGAACCGTATCCATAAACCCGGAGTGCTGATCATTTACCGCCCAGGCACATCCGTTGGAGGGCCTTGAGGAGTTTCTTGCATGCCTTGCCGTTCTGATCGCGCGGATCGCAGAGGAATAGCTCGCTACGACGCGACGAAACACCGTGAATACGGTCCAGCAGTCTGTCGACGCGGTGCAGACATTCGTCAGTCTTGAGTCCCCTCGCGCCGGCGCCGGTGTTCACCACGATGACGTCACTCTCAACCAAGCCGTGATAAGGCGGCTGAAGCTGAATCCGTGTCGCCAGCTCATCACCCAACGGCGAGTAGAGAAAGCCGCGCATCTGCTTTGCGGTCAAGTCGGGCCGCTGCTCCGGCGGGTCGACGTCCTCCTGCCCGTTGTGCGCGAAGAGTCCGAAGATCTCTGAGGCAAATGAGGCCGTGTCGTCGAGGGCATGCTGCAACTCCTCGGCGGCGTGGGCGGGGTCACGGAAGACCTCATTAACCATACGCGGCATGGGCATCACGAAGATACGATGATCGTACGTGTAAGCATGGCGTAATGTGGGGTCGCCGTCAGCCTCGATCACCACGGAGCCGTATCGATCCCGGCGATGAATGGCCGTGAGCGCCTCGGGGAGAATTTCGAAGATGTGCTCCTCGTCGTACTCGAGCCAGTGCGCACTGGCCACGCCGCATTCCGGAAGGCGCTTACACGTCATTTTCGGTGGAAGCTTGTCGGACCCGGACTTGACGAGGCGAATGTAATGCGGCTGGGTCTTCCATAGCCGGTCGATCATCGCACGGATGACGGCGCTCTTGCCGGAGCATCTCGGGCCGCTCACAAACACCACCGACAATCCCATACGCGCGTCACTCCCACCCCCTCAACTGTGAACTACCTCCGGCTCACCGGCGTCAATGCACCTCCCTTGCATCATAGGCGCCGTGCTGGCGGCTTGCTACGTCATTGTCGTCAAGTGTCGATTCACTTCCTGGTGGCTGGCTGGCCTCTTGCTTTGTCTTTCGCAGAGCCAGGATCAACTCGATCTCACCATTGAGCTTGCCAACCTCCCGGGCGATCTGATTGGGGGACAGTCCGCGATCGGCAAGGCGGTAGATGGTTGCGTGTGGGCCGTCGTCAGCCTTCGGTGTGTTCGACGACGGTTTGAGGGGATCCTCCTCGCCCAGGGTGATTTCGAGCGTCGGTTGCCCCTCCACCGCCCGCGTGAGTCGTGAAAGCTTGTCGATCCGCTGATCGGCGTCGTGAATGATCGCTTCGAGCCTGGCGAGCTTTGTGTCGATTCGGCCGTGGATCTGCCGCGATAGCTGATCAAGCTCGAGCATGACCTCTTCCACGTCGCGCGTGGTCTTGCGCTGCGCTTGCGACTCGGCGGCCAGCTCCCGGACGGAGGTCCTCGGACGGTGCTGTGACTTGCGGATCCGGCGTCGTGTGGAGAGCATCACGATCGTAAGCCCGATCACTGCGAGGAGGAGCATGACGATTTGCGTGGTGTCGACGGCGGACGTGCCGATGACAGCGTACGGGCAGTCCGCTACAGTCGGTTTCACGAAAGCTGTCGCATCCATGCGAGACCTTCCGACCTTCCAGTTTGTGGGACCGACTTTCTAGTTTGTGGGACCGACTTTCCAGTCGGTCATCAGGCAGGCTGGAAAGCCTGTCCCACGCACGTTCAGGGGCTGTACCACATTGTTCTCGACGAGCCCTTACCTGCTGGGTCCGTGACAGAATCGGCGGGCACACGTTCCAGATAGTGGAATCGCCGATCTAGAGCGGAAACACCCATAACGCGGGTGCGACTGGTCCGCTCCCTCACGGTCGCGGCTCTGATCGAGCAACCAGATCCCGCCGGAAGTGTCACGGGCTCCTACCTGCTTGATCTGGCCGCCCAGGACGCGTTCGCCGCGGCGATCACCTCGCGCAGGGAGACGCCGTGCTTCAGTGCGGCTGCTCGGCAATCTTCGAATTCCGGGCTTGCCGTGACGACCCCGCTTCGCTCGCCGACCTTCATCTGCACATCGCCATACGGCGTAGTGACGGTTTCGTGGCGGCGTCGCATTTTCACACGTGCGACGCTGTGCCGCCGGACACCGAATGTGGTGGTCTCGGCGAAAAGAATCCGCTCCATCACCGGTACCTGATGGTGTGGGCACAGCACGGTCAGCACGACCCCGCTACGCGACTTCTTCATGTGTATCGGCACGGCGTAGACGTCGAGTGCACCCTCGTTGAGCAGACGCTCGATGCAGTGGCCGACCAATTCCGGTGAAGCATCGTCCAGGTTAGTCTCCAGCACGGCAATCTCGTCGGCATCGCCGTCCTCGGTCGCTTCGCCGATCAACACGCGGAGGACGTTGGCACGTTTTTGCCCCTCCCGCGTGCCGGCACCATACCCGATGGCTTTCAGTGTCATGGCCGGAAGTGGGCCAAACCCGCTCGCCAGTGTTGTCAGCACAGCCGCCGCGGTCGGCGTTGTCATCTCACCGACTTCGTCACAAACGGCGATGGGGACTCCCTTAAGCAGCTCGGCCGTTGCCGGGGCGGGGACCGGTATCACGCCGTGATCGCAGGTGACAGTGCCGCAGCCGGTGGGGATCGGCGAGGAGACGATCCGCTCCACGCCAAGGAGCTCCAGTGCGAGCACCGCCCCGACGACGTCGAGGATTGCGTCGACGGCTCCGACCTCGTGAAAATGGACCTTCTCGATGGTGGTGCCATGCACCTTAGCCTCGGCTTCGCCAAGACGCTCGAAGATGCGGGTGGCGTTCTTCTTCACCGAAGCCGCTAACGGCGACCTGTCGAGAATCTTGACAATGTGCGCGAGGTGCCGGTGGGGCTGCTTGGCTTGCTTATCGAGCTCGACACGGAAGCGCGTAGCGGCGAAGCCCTGCTTGTTGACGGCATCGATTGAGAGCAGGTATCCGCCGACGCCCAATGACACGAGACCTTCCCGGAGCGTGTCGGCGTTGGCACCGGCGTCGACCAGTGACGCAACGATCATGTCGCCACCAGCTCCGCTGAAGCAATCGAAGTAGGCGATGTTCATGGTGGGCAAACCTGCCGCAAGGTGACTGCTCAGCCGTGCAGCTCAAATAAGTGTGGGACCGACTCTCCAATCAGCCCGAGGACGGACCGGAAAGCCTGTCCCACACCAGGTTGTACTGCATGGTCTCAGGCGCGCTTGCCCTTTGCACCGTACACGGCCGTATCACGTCAACTGATACATCCCGAATCCCACTTTCTTGACGTTCTTCATTTGCGGGAGTGTGTTACTCACTGCCTTTGTGATATCCTTCGCTTTTGTCTTGAAACCAACTTTCATGACCGCGGCACTGATGTTGCGCGGGCTCATCGGTTTCGATCGCTGCCGCAAGACGCGACTGATGTAGTCCTTCAAAGACCCGGCTCTAGAGCCGGCTGCGGCTGACCGATCTCGTTTGGCACCCTTACGCATCGGACGCGCCGGTGCCACGGCCCCTAGGGTCTCAATCGCGCTGGCGATGCCGTCGATCTGTGCATCCAGCGAAGAACGCTGCGCTATGAGCTCGTCGTGATAGGTCTGGATCTCGCTGAGCAGACGAGCGGATCCTTCCACAAGAGGCCAACGGGACCGCGCGGCGTCCTGTTTCGGGCGCCCGGCCTGCCTGATCCCAGTGCCTTTCGTACGGCCTGCCCGCGTCTTCGCTTTCGCCACCTTTTTCTTGGGAGGTATCCTACCGGCTTTTGCACGATGAATCGTGTTCATATGCCTTGCAAGATGCGCAGCCATGGAAAACGTACGGTCACATTTCGGGCATTCAAAACTGCCTTTTGCCATCATCAATCTCCTTCTGTCAACGCCACGGCGTGTTAGTCCCGCGCCACAATGCAAGCAGATTATTACAGAGTGAGTCTGACCGCAAGTGTCTGCGAACAAAGAAACCCAAAGAATCTGTGGAAATACCCTTGCTCCCGAAACAGGGATGCGCGCGACCGGCAAGAGCACGATAGCCGGTTGACAATACGTGGAACGGTCCTCACTGGATCATATAATAACAAGGCACCCGGGTTATAACACCTAAAAGCGTGTTGGAGAGGGCGGGTGCCACTGGCAGCTTGCTGCCAGTGCGCTGCTTGAGGCAGATAGCACACAGGCGGGCAAGCCGCCCATGGCACCCATCGAAGAGGTTGTCCCAGCTTTTCAAACACGCTCTAAGAGCAAAAGTGGTCGGAGAGGGCGGGATTCTCCAGCCCTCGAAAGAGTGCGGACTTTCCCCGAAGGGCAACGAGGTCGACATATAGAGAAGTGGACGACCGGGGACAGCGCTTGTTTCCTTCCGGTCGGCCGTGCAAGCTTGCGCAAGCGTCGGTCGTAGCACGGACACCCGTAATGTGCTGTGCCGAGAATCCTTTCTCGGCACGCCGGTAGGACCGAGAAGGGATTCCCGGTCCAGCGAACGGAGTTGATTATAGGCCGTTGACAACGGGTGTGTTAACACCTGCGTCGCGCGATGAGCCCAATGCAATCTGTCGGCTGGTACTTTCGGCGTCTGAGCTCGATGTCACCCCGCGAAGTGTGGTGGCGGTGCGCTTGTAAAATGCGCGATGCGACGGACCGGTTTCTGATTTCACGGCAGGGGCAACCGCGTCCATGGCACCGTATTGTCAGTGTCCCTCCGGATGGGCCCGTCACGGCCCCGGACGTTCTCGGTGTACACCTCCGTCGTGACGACTGCCGGTTTACAAAAGAGGAAGCCGATCGTTGGCAGGCAGCGCTGACTACGCAGGCCGACCGTATCGTCGATCATCGCCTGGATCTGTTCGACCTGGCGGATCATCACCTCGGTGAGAAGATCGACTGGAACTACGAGTACAAGGTCCGCAAGCACACGTCGATGCGGGCGGCGTCGGCGGTCGACTATCGGGATTATGCAGCCAATGGTGACTGCAAGTTTGTGTGGGAGCCGAACCGCCATCATCAGTTGGTGGTTCTCGGACGGGCGTATCACGTCACCCATGACGAGGGCTATGCCGCCGCGGCCGTCGAGCAACTCGACAATTGGATTCGCCAGTGTCCCTATGGGCGCGGCATGAACTGGCGGAGTCCGCTCGAACTGGCGATTCGACTGATTAACTGGGTGTGGACGCTGGAGTTGATCAACGGCTCGTCCGTGATGACGCCCGACCGGCGCGAACGGTTCCTGCAGCTCGTGTATCAGCACCTTTTCGAGATCACGCGAAAGTATTCGCGCTTCTCGTCCGCCAACAACCATTTGATCGGCGAAGCGGCCGGCGTGTTCATTGCCGGAAGCTATTTCACCGGACTTAAAACCGCGACGCGATGGTGTAAGAGAAGTCGTGAAATCCTCGCTCGCGAGATTCTTCGTCAGACGTATTCCGACGGCGGGACGCGTGAGCAGGCGACCGGCTATCACCTTTTCGCGCTGCAGTTCTTCCTGCTTGCGGGGCTGGTCGCTCGCAACGGTGGAGACGATTTCGCACAGCCGTATTGGGACCGGCTCGAGAGGATGTTCGACTTTGTCGCGTTTTTAAGTGAGGGGGGGGAGTCGCTTCCGATGATCGGTGACTGCGACGACGGCTATGTCCTTGATCTGGGAGGGAGGGCCAACGTCGTAGCCTCCTTGATGTGCATCGGCGCGATTCTCTTCGAACGCCCCGATTTCAAAGCACGGGCCGGCGAGTTTCAGGAAGCGGCGTTTTGGCTATTCGGTCCGGAGGGTCGCGACCGGTTTGAACGAATCGAATCGGAGCCGGTCGAAGTGCCGATCGGCCCACGGGCGCTGCCTGACGCCGGGTGTTACTTGCTCCAGCGAGGGCGGCGGCGCATCGCCGATCGGATCAGCGTGCTGTTCGACTGTGGTGAGCTTGGCTTCCTGTCGATCGCGGCGCATGGTCACGCCGATGCCTTGAGCATCGTCCTGCGCGTCGCGGGGGTTGACGTCCTGGTCGACCCCGGAACGTATGACTACTTCACGTACGGTCCGTGGCGCGAGTATTTCCGAAGCACGCGCGCACATAACACGGTCGTCATTGATGACATGGATCAGTCGCAGATGCTCGGGCTGTTTCTATGGGGGCGCAAGGCCCGGTGCCGGTGTATCCGATGGGCCCCCACGCTCCGTGGGGGCGTGGTCAGCGCCGAGCACAACGGTTACGCCCGCCTCGCGGACCCTGTCGTTCACCGCCGGACCGTCACACTTCAAGATGATGAAGCCGAGCTGATCGTTCAAGACGATATCCTCGCCCGCGGTGAACACAGTGTTGCCATGTACTGGCACTTAGCGGAACACTGCCGGGTTGAGGCAAAAGGCCACAACCACTTCGAGATCGACTACGGCGACGGTTTCGTAACGGTCACGATGGATTCGCGCCTGTCCGTTTCGATGGTGACCGGAAGTGAGAAGCCGATCCTCGGGTGGGTAAGCCGCACGTATCACCGGAAGGTCCACAGCACAACGCTCGTGGGCCGATGCGCCAGTGAAGGAAGCTTGTCACTAACAACGAGGTTTGCCATCATGGGAAAAAAGGGGGTAAGTCCGATTATTCTCCACACCTTTCCGTTTGCGGACGCGAACATCCGGAATAACGTGGACTTATTCCTTTCTCGTCTTGCTTATCGGCCGCCCATGGACCTGTCCATGCGATACATCTGAAGTCGTGAGTGGATTGCACCTTGGCGCGTGCCGATCCGAAAGATGGTGTTTGGCCGGCAATGGTGCTCCGTGCAGTGAAGAAACACAAAGATAGTTTGGGCGGACCTAGCTGTTAGGTCGATGTCCCGGTGTCGTGAGACTGTGGTCATACGCCGCCCATGCCGACACGGCTGCCGGCTTGGATCATTCACTGCGGAGACCACGTAGATCGCAGAGAAGGTTGGCCCTGAGGCCGGTATCGAATTGTTGTAAGTTCTTATCTGGCAGTTGGTTATGCGAAACTGAATCGCGTAACCGACGGGGACGGAGTCTGCCATAATCTCGGGAGCCCCTTGCTCAGGGAAGGCGGATCAACAATGGTAGAGCAACCACACTCACAACACCAATCCACGCCGGAGGCGAACGTACCAGCCACGATCGTTCCGAGCTCATCGACGGGGGTTGTGCCTCTGGAACTGACGGAGCCTGGGGGGGGGTTCCTGGACGTTCCGGGAGCTTCCGGTAACACGCCAAGGAACGCGTTCTCAGCGTCGATGCTGCTTCGGTGCAAGTGGTTGATCTTCGGGGTGTTCGTCCTCGTCTCGGGGATAACGGTGCCATGCATCTGGCTGTTCATTGCCCCGGTGTACCAGGCTACGGCCGTTGTCCGCGTGTCCCCGGTAGTATCCCGAATCGTGTTCAGGACTGAGGATAACGGAATCGTCCCCCTTTACCGGTCGTACCTGAATACCCAGGTCTCCATCATCCGCAGCCCGACGGTCCTTCATCGCGTGCTGGACCGGGCGGAGGTCCGTCAGACAAGGTGGTATCAAGAGGAGGGTCGAGTGTTTCTGCGTGCTCCGCTCAGCCCGGTGGAGCGGCTCAAAGATGCTTTATCGGTCAGACCGCGGCCTCACACCGAGTTGATCGACGTCTCCGTCAGCGCGCGCGATGCGAAGGAGGCCAGGCTGCTTGTTGGCACCGTCGTCGATGAATACAAGGGCTTTAGCGACGAGTCGCTCCGTGAGAGCGACGTCCGGCGGATTGAGTCTCTGGTGAACGAGCGGGTGGGCCTCCAGAGCGAGATCGACGGACTTGTCGCGACAAAGTTCAATCTGTCCAAACGCCTGGGCACCACCGGTCCGGAGGAGCTTCGATCCCAACTCACAACCCAGCTCAGCTTCCTGGAGTCGCAAATCGAAGAGCGTGAGCGCGGGCTCGCCATGATCGAGTGGGACCTGGAGACCTTGCGTTCCGAGCGAGGCACCACCGATAAGGAAGGCGACGAGGATACGGACGAGGCTCAGTCCGGTATTGCGCATCCGCGCTACACGGCTGACACTGAATGGCGAAGGCTTGATATCGAGCTTGACACGACCCGCCACCATCTGGAGCTGGCACGCCAGCAGTACGGGGAATCGCATCCCCGCATCCGTGAGCTTTTGGCGAGCATTGACCACGCGGAGCGGCTGCTTCGACAGCGAGAGTTGCAACTGGACGACCAGTGGCAAAACGCCTCCCTTCAGACCGCGCCCATTCCTAACCGAACGGTGACCCTTGGTGACCAGGTGGTTGACCGAGCTTCTCTCGAGCGGCAGGCCGGCCGGTTGCAGCACCAGATCGAGCTGCTGAACGAGGCGATCGAGCAGCAACGCCGCAAGGTCGCGGATGCCGGGGAAGTTGCCCAGGACATCGCCCAATACGATGAAGAAATCCGTCACAAACGCGAGCTGTACGACGCGGTCCGTTCCCGCCTGACTCAGCTTGAGATGGAGAGCAAGGCACCGGCGCGGATTGCGGTGGCGGCATACGCCGTTGAGCCCTCCAGGCCTTATCGTGACCGCCGCCTTGTGCTGACCGTGATGGCGCTCCTGGGGGCGATGATGCTGGGGCTGGGACTGGGTTATCTGCGGGTCGCCCTGGACTCCAAGATCCACGAGGCCGGCGACGTCCGGTATGCGGTTCGGGTGCCATTCCTGGGACAGTTACCCCCGCTTCCGACGACGGCGGATCTGATGGCAGATGCCGGCCCCGAACTTATGGAGAGCGTGCGGATGGTGCGCACGGCCCTGCTTGAGCGCCTCAACGACAGTGCCAAAAACGTGGTCCTGATCACCAGTTCAACGAGTCAGACGGGCAAGACCAGCGTGGCTGTTCTGCTGGCGAGAAGCCTGGCGTGTCTGGGCAGGCGAACCCTGTTGGTCGAGGCGGACCTTCGCCGACCGTCACTGTCACAACGCCTGAACGTTCGGTCGACTACGGGTCTGGCTGCGTTGTTGACAGGGACGGCTGACGATAAGGCGGCTATTGTTCCGACGGGCGTCGCCAAGCTCGATGTACTGCCCGCCGGCCAACAACCGGAGGAGTTCAGTTCCGAACTTCTGGCGAATGGCGTTTTCGCGACGTGTGTGGAGCGATGGAAGAGCTCCTATGACTTCGTCGTGTTGGACAGCCCGCCGGTTCTTCCCGTAGCCGATGCTCGGATTCTCGCCGGCCAGGCCGACGGTACGATCCTGGTCTTGCGTTCAGCGCATTGCCGGCGAGCCGAAGTGCTTCAGGCCTACGCTGACTTGAGTGCCGGGGGCGGCACGCTGCTGGGAACAATCCTTATCGGGGTCCGTTTTGGGACGGGTTATGGCTATTACGGCGACTACCGAGCGTATGGTGATGGTTCCCACGCCCCTTCAAATCAACGGTGACAGAGCGCTAGCACTGCGTTGACACGGGTAGCTGCCCAACATCCTTTGGCTTCGACCGATCCCGTCCGGGCAACGGTTGAAGATTTGCGGTCCCTGTCGATACGGGCGTTGAAGCGAATGTACCGTCCGGAGGCAGGGCTGTTTGCGTTCCGCCTCCAGCGGCATCTCGATGGCGAGCGGCCCGAGGGTGTCAGCGAGCGATACACGGCCATCGTGCTGATCGGTCTGATTGCGCAGACCCGCGACATCAGCGGCGAGGTCCTGGACGGAGAAGACGTGTATTCCCTGTGCGGGCGCTTGTTGGACCGTGCCCCATCCATGGAGAACATGGGTGACGTTGCGTTGACGCTTTGGGCGGCCGTGGCCCTGCACCACCCCGATGCGCAGCGGGCGCTCGATCGCCTTCGCGAACTGCAGCCGGTCGAGAAGGCTCATCCGACCGTGGAGATTGCATGGGCGCTGACGGCCTTGACGATCGATCCACAGTTCCTGACCGACTCTCAGTTTGCGGAGAAAGTAGCCGGGCGACTTGTGGAATCGTTCAACGGGCGGTCGGGGCTCTTCGCACACTGGCCGGGGGGTGTACGTTCGTGGAACTATCGGAACCATGTCACCTGTTTTGCAGACTGGGTCTATCCGGTCCAAGCCCTGTCGCACTATCATCTCTTGACGCGCAGTCAACAGGCAATCGACGTGGCCGCACGCAGTGCGGATCGGATGTGTCGGTTGCAAGGAGAGGGCGGGCAGTGGTGGTGGCACTATGATGTGCGGACGGGCGCGATTATCGAACCCTATCCGGTCTACGCGGTGCATCAGGACGCCATGGCTCCCATGGCCTTGCTCGCCCTCCGGGATGCATGCGGCGTCGATCACAGCGAAGCGATTCATCGGGGTCTTGCATGGCTCTTCAAACCGTCGGAGCGCACCGATTCCTTGATCGATCGCGAAGCCGGTCTGATCTGGCGTAAGGTCGCCCGCCATGAACCGGGGAAACTGACTCGGGGTGTCCAGGCACTGATGAGTCGACTGCACCCGTCAGTCCGGATACCGGGGACGGGGGTTGTTTTTCCACCATGCCGCATTGACTACGAGTGTCGGCCCTACCACTTGGGCTGGCTCTTATATGCCTTCCCCGATAACCCGGAAAAGGTCTATTAACGGACCAGGTCTAAGACATGAGTGACGTTTATCCTTCTCGGGTGTGGGATCGACTTTCCAGCCAGTCTCCTCCGAACCGGCCTGTTCAGTCCATGTTCGGAGTTCCCATCAACGCACTGACGATGGACCAGGTATTATCGATCGTTGAGGAGACCATCGAAAACCGTGGTCGTTTGCTCATTGGGGTGGTCAATGCGGCCAAGCTGGTGAACATGCGGCGGGATGAGGCTCTGCGCCGTGCGGTACTCAGCGCGGACATGATTCTTGCCGATGGAATATCCGTCGTCTGGGCGGCGCGTTTGCTGAACCGCCGCCTGCCCGAGCGGGTGGCGGGAATCGATTTGATGCACGGGATGCTCCAGCGCGGCCAGGAGCGCAGTTACCGGGTCTATGGCTTAGGTGCCACCGAAGAGGTACTGGGTGCGGTTGTGGCCCGGATTCAGGCTGACTACCCCGGCGTCGTGGTCGCAGGAACGCACAACGGATACTTCAGTTACGAAGAGGAGCCGGACATTGTCGCGGGCATTCGGGCGGCCCACCCGGACATCCTCTTTGTCGCCATGAGCCCGCCCAAGAAGGAGATTTTCCTGGCCCGATGGTCGGATAAGCTCGGCGTACCGGTTTGCCATGGTGTGGGCGGTGCCTTCGATGTGCTGGCCGGCAAAGTTCGACGAGCGCCACAGCGCTGGCAGCGTCTGGGGCTTGAATGGCTGTATCGCGTCGTACAGGAACCTCGCCGGATGTGGCGACGGTACCTTGTGACCAACACGCGTTTCGGGGGCATGGTTCTGGCGGAGATGCTGGGCCGGCGCGAGTGAACAAGGTCGGGCAACGGGACACGACTTTGATGGTTGAGTAGAGGTGAACCCGGCGGTTGATGCGCCGCCAGGTAGTTTGGATCGTATGATGGACATCGGGGAACAGATACACACTTATATCGTAGAGAACTTCCTCTTGGGGGACGAGCATGGTCTGTCTGCTTCCGAATCCCTGCTTAAATCGGGAGTGGTCGATTCGACGGGCGTGATCGAGCTGGTGGGGTTTCTCGAGGAGACCTATGAGATCGAGGTGGCGGACGAGGATATGGTCCCTGAAAACCTCGACACGATCGCCAATATCGCGGCGTATGTGCAGCGGAGACGTTCGCCTCGTGAGGCTGGGACTGCAACAGTGGAGTAGAGAGATGGTGAATCACCTGGTGCACACTCTCTTGAAGGATAACGCAGACTGTCGGCCGGACAAGGCCGCGGTGATCTGCGACGGGAATGTCTACACCTTTGCCCGGATTGATCAGTACAGCGACAGCATCGCCTGTGAGCTGTGCCGCGAGGGCATCGGGCGCGGCGACCGGGTGGC
>JBARRC010000372.1:0-7997 GCA_049644045.1 Phycisphaerae bacterium | reverse complement strand
GAGCTGGTTCGCGGCGGTCCTGCACGGCGTGTGCCGCCGTAGTGACCTCGTGGCACGGTATCATGGCGACCGGTTCATCGTGGCCCTGCCGAACTCAAGGGCGTCCCAGGCGACAGAACTCGCCGACCGCTGTCGCCGCGCCATGCGAGAAGAGTCGACGACCGTTGACTTTCGCCCACCCGAGACGACCGTTAGCGCCGGCATCGCGGAGAGCACCGCCGGTTTCATTGAGACGGAGCACCAGCTCATTCAGCGGGCCCGGATCGCTCTCGATCAGGCGAAGCGTCATGGCGGGGACCGAACGGTCTCCTGGAGCGAGTTGCTCGACGCCCAACCCTCGCGTCGTGCTTTGCACCAGCTCACGATCGACGACGTCTCGCACTGGGTGAAACGACTGCGCCAGCACCTGCGATCCACGTACGTCGAATCGACCCGGGCGCTGGTGGCCGCCGTCGAGGCGAAGGACCCGTTCACGCAAGCCCACTCACTGACCGTTTCCACCTATGCGGAGACGATCGGAAAGCGAATGCAACTGCCAGTGCGAATGATCGAAACCTTGCGGGCCGCCGCCCTGCTCCACGACGTGGGCAAGATCGGCGTGCCCGATGCGATCCTCACCAAGCCCGGCCCCCTTACCACAGAGGAGTTCGACGTTATCAAGCGCCATCCCGAAACGGCCCTCGAGATTCTCGGGCATGTCAGCTTCCTGACCGACGAAAGACCGCTCATTCTGCACCACCACGAGCGGTACGACGGGACCGGGTATCCCACGGGATTGGCCGGGGATCGCATCCCGATCGGCGCGCGCATCCTGGCCACGGCGGACGCGGTCGACACGATGTTTTCACCACGCAGCTACAAGGAGCCATACGCCATCGATCGGGTCCGCGCGGAACTCACCACCGGCGCCGGTGGACAGTTCGATCCCACCGTCACGGAGGTGACTCTCCAGTGGCTCGACGAAGCGCCGGCCGATTTTCCATCCGCAGCAGTTCAAGCACGTGGGTCAGGTTGAAAGCGAAACAAGCCGCCGCCGCGTACTGCCATTCGACATTCGCCATTCACCGGTTCTAATCGAAGAACCGATACCTGATGATGGCCAACAGAGCGGGAAACCCGTCGAGCCAGCTAATCTTCTTGCCCTCGTCGCGTCCGCGGCCGGCGTAGCTGATGCCGACCTCATAGACACGCCAGTGCTTCCCGGATTTGTTGGGTTTGGATATCTTGGCGGTGAACTCGGGCTCGAAGTCGAAGCCGTTGGATTTGAACGTGAGCCCCTCGATCGCCTCCGCCCGGAAGACCTTATAGCACGTCTCCATATCAGTCAGGTTCAGGTCGGTGAACATGTTTGACAGGAGCGTCACGAACTTGTTGCCCACGATATGCCAGAAACGGTCCACCCGGTGGGCGGCACCCCCGCGGAAGCGGGAACCGTAGACAACATCGGCCTTGCCATCGAGAATCGGTTTTAGAAGGCGGTTGTAATCTTCCGGGTTGTACTCCAGATCGGCGTCTTGGATTAGGATGATGTCACCACAGGCCAGCTTGAACCCCTCGCGCAGCGCGGCTCCCTTCCCTTTGTTGAGGGCCTGTAGCTTGATGACGATACCCTGGTCCGGCCAGCGCTGTTGGATCCTCGGGTAAATCTCGCGTGTACCGTCGCACGAACCGTCATCGACGATGACGATCTGCCGCTCCATGCCGACATCGACAGCCATCACGCGCGAGAGCAACTCTTCAAGCGTGCCGGCTTCGTTGAAGACTGGAATGATGACGGAGAGTCGCATTAGGGCTGGTCAACCACGGAGAAGCCCTTGGCAATCAAATCCTGAATGTCGATCATGCCCGTTAATCGGCCGTCATCGTCCACGACGGGAAGCTCGTCGATTGCGTACTCCTGCATCAGACGCAGCGCGTCGGTCACCCGGTCATCACGCCCGACGCGTTTCGGACTGCGGGTCATCACTTCCGACACTGGCTTGTCGGCGATGGGTTCGGGCGACGTGAAGAGACGGAAGAAATCCCCGTGTGTGATGATGCCGACCAGCTTCCCCGTGTTGTCGACGACGCAGGCCGCGCCCGCCCGCCGCGGGGCGCGGAGCATCTCGCTGTGACAACTGGCAATCGTGGCTTCTTCCGGTACCGTGGGACAGTTCGGGCCGGTGCGCATGATCTCACGCGTTTTCATCAAGAGGCGCCCCAGCGCACCGCCGGGATGGTAGTTGGCATACTGCTCGGGCTGGACCGCCTTGAGCTCCATGACCGTCAGTGCCAGCGCGTCGCCCACCGCGAGCATGGCTGCGGTCGAGGAACTCGGCGCAAGCCCGAGTGGGCAGGCTTCCCTGGTCCGCCCAATGTCCAACACATAGTCCGCATGCCTGGCCGCGGGTGAGTCCGTCCGCGCGGTCAGCAGGATGACCGCGCAGCCCAGCTCTTTAAGCCTCGGTAGCAGCTCGGCGAGTTCCGAGCTGCCACTCTTGCTCAGCGCTACGACGATGTCCTCCGGATGGATCATTCCCAGGTCGCCGTGCAGCGCCTCCACGGCGTGCAAACCGTAGGAGAGGGTTCCGGTGCTGGCGAGAGTAGCCTGGATTTTGCCGCCGATCAGGCCCGCCTTGCCGACACCGGTGACACAGACGCGACCTTTACACCGCAGGATCGCGTGAACCGCACCGACAAAAGCGTCACCAAGTCGGTTGCCGGCGTCAGCGAGGGCCGCGGCTTCCGCTTCAAGCACCGCCCTGCCACGGGCAAGAACGGCCTCACGATCGAGGTCGAGATCCACTCGGCCCGGGGGTCTTGAAGCTTTGTTGACTTGAGTAGCGTCCGTCCGGCTGGGAATTATCATCGAGGCGGCTTACCCTTGACCAAACGACGGGAAGGCCAGTTCCTCCTGCTCGGTCTGAATGAGGATCTTCGGTTTGACCAGGATGAGCAGCGTCTGCTCGTCCTTGATCATTGAGCGGGATGAGTAAAGCCGCTTGAGAATCGGGATTTTCGACAGAATGGGCACGCCCGCCTCGATCTCGGCTTCCGACGCCAACTTCTGCCCGCCAATCAGCAAAGTGCCACCATCCGGCACTGATACCGAAGTTTGAATGCGTTGACTCGACAGCGTCGGAAGCTGAATAAACGCCTGCAAGGCCGCTCCAGCGCCGAATCCGCCGCCCCCGGCTCCAAGCCCCCCGAACGGAATCGTCTGCATGTCGAGCAGCCGGGTGACACCGGGGCGGAGCGTCATGGTAACATACCGCCTGTCCGCTGTGACCGTCGCGGTCACATCCAGCACCGCACCGGAGTCGACGGTATTGGTTTGTGGTGCCTGGGCGACGGCACCAGTCCCAACGATGGGGGCAAGCTGACTGACAAAGTTCTGCTGGATCGTCACCGCCACCCACGATCGCTGCCCGTTGAAGAGCACCAACCGCGGTGCCGTGAGCACCGCCGTCCGAGAGTCGGCTTGAGTTGCCCGGATCAGAAAGTCCACCTGAATGTTGTCGAGAAAGCTTCCAAAAAGGCTGAACGCCGGGCCGATGGTCTGCCCCGCGAAGCTGCCCGGTATGTCACTGCCGAGGTTCGCCGGATCCGTAAACGACGTGACCCGATTGATGATCGGAACCGGTGTCCCCTGGCTACCGCTGCCACCACCTCGCTGCGGGACGAATTGCGGTTGACCCCAGGGTTGTTGTAGCTGGCCGATCGCCGGGTTCATCGTCATGGCATTGCCCAACGGGGCGACCGCCGGGGTGAAACCCAGCCGCGAGAAGGTGCGCGGCAACAACAGCGCCGTCCCGAGCACCGGGTCGGTCAGCACGCCCGGCGCGGTGGGATTGGTGAGATAGTCGTAACCGGCGTTGCCGGCGTTGAGCACGATATCGATGTCTATGCCGAGTTCCTCCAGATAGTGGCTGGAGACCGTGATAAAGCGGGCTTCGACGGCGATCTGAATCGCGCGCTGCTCGCGCAGCTTACCTAGCAGACTACCGATCTGCCGCTGTGCCGCGGAATTCTGTGTGATCACAAGCTGGCCGTTGATCTCGTTGATCGTCCCGATCGTACCGCCCCGGTCGTACCAGCTGTCCGGTGCCACGCTATCCTGAATCAGGTCGATGAGCTTCCGCACACGCCCGGTGCGTTCCGGGTCTTCCTCGGGTTCGTCATCGTCGTCGTCGCCGTAAAGCCAGGGCTGATCCGGCCGCTGGGCTGCCCGCGATCGAGAGGCCTGAGTAACCTGCGCCAGGTCAGTCATCGGCGCGTCATTGAACATCGGGATCTCCATCAACAGATCGTTGATGTCGTAGACGGCCGTGTAAGTCTGCTTATCGAGGGTTTCCCGCGAGGCCACCTTAATCGCCCCTCCGGCGACGTCGTAACCGATGTCCACCAACCCCCCGCCCGCTTGTTCCAAGACCTCGGTCAGCGCCTTCTTGAGCGTGATTTCCTGTGGCAGGCTCAGAGTGATCGGGATGGTGTGGTCGACGCCGACCCGCTTGAGATCGTTCCAGTTCACGATGATGTTGAGCCGGTGGGCGCCGGCCAATCGCTCGATAACCTTCCCGAAAGGCTCATTGTTGAAATCGACGGGAATCCGCGTGTCGAGCGCGCTGAAAAGCAGCCCGTCGCGCCTGGACATGCCGGGCAACTGCCGCTCCGGCTGCGAGATCAACTCAGGCCAGTTTTTCGGATAAATAAGCTGCTGGTTCCAGGGAATCTTGGATTCCTCGACGTCCAGCAATGCCTTGCGGGACTCATTGTAGAAGTCGTCACGCAACTCCCGCCCGAGCTGGTATTGCCGCAGGTCGTCCAAAGTATCCATCAGGTAGCGTGCCGGCTGATACTTCGGATCGATCATGATCACCTGCCGCAGCACATTGATCGCCGCGTCCAGGTCGCGGTCCTTGCGATGCTGCAAGGCCTGCTTCATGAGGGCGTCAACCTGCTTGGCCCGTCTCTCCTCAATCTCGTGCAGGTGACGTTGGCGCTGCTCTTCGATGTCGCGACGGATCTCGGCGACTTTCCGCTCGTTGTAGAGTCGCTCCTCGGTGCGGACGTGCTCCGACAACGCCTCCAGCTCACTTCGGAGACTCTCGTACATCGTTACGGGATCGGCGAACTGCTTGCCGGCCTCGACGATCTGGCGGGCCCGCACCAGCATCTGGTGCGCCTCATCGAACCGCTCGCCGGCGACATGATTGCGGACAGTCTTTTCCGCGTCGCGGTACTCGGTCACGGCGCGTTGCCAGTTGATCCGGTCCTGCCGCCGGATCCTGTCGATGAGCGATTCACCGCGTGTTCCGGCCAGGTTTCGCTCATGCTCCTCAAGGCGCCGAAGCCCTTCGACCGCCTCCGGGTAACCCGGCACCAGGCGAAGGGCCTCTTCAAAGCTCCTTCGTGCCTCCTCGTAGCGGCCCGCCCGGACCATCTCATCCGCCTCGGCTGTCCGGACCCGCGCCCCTTGGGCATCCTCCGGTGCCATGGCCCGTGTGACCGCCGGCTGTGCGGGGGGCTGCCAGGCCGATTCCTCAGTCGAAGCGGTCCGGCCGGGTGCACCGCGCTTCGCCCGAAGGTCACGCAGGGAGGCGTTGGCGGAACGGCGAAGCGCCTCGGCTGCGTATTCGTTCGCCAGGACGCTTTCGAGCAGGCGCTCGGCCTTGTCGACCTCGCCCTCGGTGGCTGCGGTCTCCGCATCTTCGAAGTCGCGCAGGGCCTTCTCGTACATGTTGACGGCGACCTGCACTCGGGTTAAGTAATCGTCGCGGAGGGTCTGCTGTCCCTCGGTGAGCTTGGCGCGATCGATGCCGACCAGCACCTCTTGGGCGGTGAGATACTCCCCTTCCTCAAAGAGCTTGATCGCCTGCTCCATCGCAGCCGCTTCGTCTTCAGCCAGAACGGGGGTAGCGAAGAACAACCATGCGACAGATACCAGCAAGAATGCGGCACCCGTGGAAAGCCTCGAGGTTGACAACGAAAGTTCCTCCTCACGCGTTGGTCCTGAAATCAGCCTTGGCAGGACCGGGAAGGCGTGATCGACGCATCAGGATCACAGACGACACACGAATCCGCACGCACCAGTCATCATTAATCCAGCGTGGTGTGAACGACGCTCCCAGTGCTGCGGCGCCGTCGAGCCACCGAGAGCACGAATTCTAGAGGTTGTCCGCCACCTCTGCAAGCCCTCGCCGAGAGGCCCGTTAATCCTCTCTGGGCGGTTTCCAGACCCGGGCCGCGGCCGCCCTCTTGCCCGGGTCACTCTTGTCCGTCGGTACAAACCGCTCACGGAGCTGGCCTGCCGAGTCCACGAACACCACCGAGCAAGCGGTCGTGACCGGGCCGAACTTGACGCCGGTACGGCTGGTCCCTCGCTTGCGCTCACGGTAACTACGAGCGAAATCCACGTCGACGACGGCAGCGTCCGCTTCAAACGTCACCAGAGCGGTGTCAAACCCCGTGGATTCGTCCAACGGGGGGACTTCGCAGCGTTCTTTCGCAGCCAGCCTCTGCCCCACGCCGAATCTCTCACGGGTCTTGACCCAGATGCCCTCAAACCACTGGAAGAACTCGACACTCACCATGTCTTTCCGTTCGTCCTTGCTGGTCACGAAAAACAGGGTGGATGGTTCGATTGCCATTTCGAGGGGCTCTGTCCACTCTCCCGTGGCCCATATCACCTGTGCGTTGTGGGGGTCCCTGAACTTGTCGGGCTGCCCGGCCAGACGGTTGTAGATCAACGGGCGAAGCCGATACTGATAAGTTTTTCCGCTCTCGATGCTGCCCGGCGCTGCGTCGTGGACCCAGATTTGCTGAATGGGCAGTGGCTCGCGTTGGGATTCGTCCATCCCGTGCAGGTCCTTCTTCCCTGCGCCGGACCGCCCCCCCCCCGCCAGCACTACTCGCCGTACGTCTTTGCCGGTCTGATCTGCTCTTTCCTTCAGCCGTATCGCCTTGGCCCTGTCGGCGGCGGTCGCGTCTTTGTCCTTCTCGAGGTTAAACGCAAGGTTGTACGCCCTGATGGCATCATTTTCGGACAGGTTCTCCGAGGCGCTTTTCAGGAGTTGCTCAATCTGCTCGAAGTCTTGTGCGATGCGTTCGGCCGGGGTCAGCTTTGTGGCTCCGGCTGCTGCCCGTGCGCCCTCGGGCCTGTAGCGATCCAACGGATCGTTCGAAGGTGGGTCATCGTGGAACAAAAAGTAATCGTCCTGCATAAGCACATCGCGGCGGGATGTAATCATGGGGAAATCCCAGGTGTCCCCGTTGACGATGTCGAGCATCATCGGCCTGAGAAGATCCAACTGCATCTTCAAACCGCGAAGCAGGTCAAGAAACTGCTCGAGGTCTCCCATATTCTCCTGAGGAACAACGATCTGATTCTCCTCCTCCACGAGCGGGATGCTCGGTTCGCGAGGATGTTTGGTGGCGATGGGCGTCCACGGCTCTATATCCTTCCAATCGTCATCCGACCAGCTTCCGTCATCGCATCGAGTTCGGCGCTGTAGCTGGGGCGGGCCGAAGACAATTTCCTTCCGCGTCGCCCCATACTCGCGCCCCTGCTCCGCCATCTGGCTCTTTACGTCGAGGACAGCGGAGATGGTGACCCAATTGGCGACGATATGCTGCTCCCCACTTATGGGGTCCAAAAAGAGGTAGGTGCTCCGCCCGGAGGTGGCCGCCGGAGTGCCGGTCTCCACCAGCGTTACGAGTTCCGCCTGGCCCACCGCTCGCTCGGGCGGGTCGATGACGGGCACTTCAGGCCCGATGGCTACGCCGGCCGGCACCGTCAGCGCGAGTCTGGCACGCTTGAAGGGGTCCAGCTCCTCCACAAAAACCTCATAGATCGGTTCGGGCATCTCCACTCGATGTTGGGCCCGTTTGATGCGTTCGCGGACAGCGGCGGCCTTTTGGGCCACGAGCTGATCGATTGAAGGCGCGGTGACGGACTCACCCCCGAGGTCCAATTGATTTGGAGAAGTGACCAGGAATCTGGCGATCACACCGATCAG
>JBARRC010000371.1:0-6347 GCA_049644045.1 Phycisphaerae bacterium | reverse complement strand
TATCGGATGCGGGGCGATCTCGACAAGGCCGAGGAATTCCACCGCAAGGCGCTTGAGGTCAACGAGCAGCTCGAGCGCCGCGAAGGGATGGCCAAACAGTACGGCAACCTCGGGCTGATCTATCGGATGCGGGGCGATCTCGACAAGGCCGAGGAATTCCACCGCAAGGCGCTTGAGGTCAACGAGCAGCTCGAGCGCCGCGAAGGGATGGCCATACAGTACGGCAACCTCGGGGTGATCTATAAGATGCGGGGCGATCTCGACAAGGCCGAGGAATCCCTCCGCAAGGCGTTGAAGATCAACGAGCAGCTCGGGCACCTCGAAGGGATGGCAAGTGAGTACAGCAACCTCGGGGCAATCTATCAGACGCGGGGCGATCTCGACAAGGCCGAGGAATTCCTCCGCAAGGCGCTTAAGATCTTCGAGCAGCTCGGGCGCCGCGAAGGGATGGCAAGTGGCTACGCCAACCTCGGGCTGATCCGAGAGGAGCGCGGCGATCGCGCCGGTGCCCGAAGGATGTGGACGAAGGCCAGGGACCTCTTCCAGCAGATCGGAATGCCGCAAATGGTCGAAAGGCTGCAGGGGTGGCTTGACGGGCTGCCGGATGAGAATCCTTAAATCAACCTGACCCCTTTTTAGGGGTCCGTGACGGAATCGGCGGGTGGGGTCGCAGGCTGAAGGCCTGCTCTGTAATAGCCGGGGGCAAGCGCAGCGCCGCCCCCGGATGGCGCCACCACCGAACCGCCCGACCCTGAAGGGGTCGTCTATTTTCTGCGGCGTGTGCGACGAGACGTTTATGCGACCCCTACAGGGTCGAATGAAACGGGTGTTGGGGTTACCGTGGGCGGCGTCCCGCTCGGCGGGACTTGCCCACGGCTACTGTAGGTCAGCCTTTCAGGCTGCATCAGCGTACGGCGCTGAAGTCGCCTAAACTGTCACGGACCCCCTTTTCAGCTCCCTTCCCATTTGGAACACCCCCAGGCCCACTTTTTTTGCGGATATTTCTTTTGGATAACCAGGTAAACTCTAACGCCTGTGCAGCCGCTTTCACGTCTTATCGGTCGGCATAAACCGCACAACCTCTCAACATGTGTCAATCAGAAGCGTCACAGAGTCTTCCTCCGGCATGCACTCAAAGCACCGGCCCCGATCCAATTGTAGACTCAAAGCGTTGATCCGGTGGGCAAACCATCCGAGAGGATGGGACGCAAAGCGCTGAGTCCGCTTTCGAGGCGGATTGTCGCGTTGCACGGCAAGCGGAGCACTCGCTGTTGGAGGGTCAAGCGAATGTCACCGTACACCTCTTACGTATCTACAGCATTGCGCTTTATAGACCCTCCTCACGGGTGTTGTTGAGGGAGATCGAGGCCATTCCAAACAACGGGGAAGGGGAGGAGCAATGATGTGCGCAAGGCAGGATGTGCCGAGCAAACGGCGCCGTGGCGTCGTGGCGGTCCAGGTGATGGTGTCGTTGACGGTTCTGCTGGGCTTCACGGCCCTGACGATCGACGTCGGGGCAATGTACAACGCGCGGGCGGATCTGCAGCGCACCGCAGACGCTGCAGCCCTGGCGGCGGCTGGGGCACTGGGTGATTTCGAGGGCGGTGATCCCATTGAACTCGCCAGAGCCCGAGCGACCGAATACGCAAGCATGAACCGGGTGTTCGGCCAATCCATGCAATTAGACCCGGGCAGTGATTTCACCGTGGGCCGGGCGCAATACAACGCCGAGGCCAACACCTATACCTTCACCCCGACGCAGGTGCTGCCCGACGCCGTGCAGATTCGCATACGCATGACCGATGACTCACCCAACGGGTCCATGCCGCTCTTCTTCGCCGGCCTGCTCGGTACAAACAGCACGGAACTGTCCGCCAGTGCCATCGCCATGATGGTCCCGCGCGATATTGCCATCGTGGCTGACCTCTCCGGTTCACACAATGACGACAGCGAGCTGCGAAATTATAAGATCACGGACATCAATTTGCTTGACGTGTGGGACGGGCTGCCCATTCCCAAAGGCGTTCGCGGCATCGGCGACGGAATCAATCCACCACCGCCGGGGGACCCCGATAATCCACCGCCAGAGCCGGGCGTCGGCCCGGGACAACCGGGAAACGGGGGCGATGACCCCGGCACCAACCCGTTGGGCGGGCAGATCGGCCCGACGTGGGGATGGATGTACTACTGGGGGAACAACATCGATCAGAACTATGAGCCCGCGGACGATCCAAGCTTGATGTACTTTCCCCGCTACCAGACATGGAACAACCCGGGCCTGGTGACGTGGTACCAGAACGTCGGCTACTCCGGTGAAGAAATCGTAGCCCTGCTGAGCGATGACTATGATGGTTCGAAAGATTCGTGGGGTCAGTACGGCTGGACCAACCGCGTGGCTATCGCCCTCGGGTTGACCCGATGGGACAGCGGTATCCCCGGCGGGTTATGGGAATCGATTCCACCTGGGGAGCGCAACGACGGCAACGGGAACAACTGGATGAGCGCCTCGGAGCTGACGTGGCTGGTGGACTACCCGTTCGACTCGGGCTCATGGAGCACCTACATCTACGGCTACATGAGCAAGAGCTACACGCTAATGTATCAGGCCAATTCGGACTTCCGTTACCGGTTCGGCCTCAAGACGTTCGTCAACTACCTGCTGGAGCAAAAGGCGAGCCACAGTCAGACACCCGAGCTGGCCGACACGCCGGCGCAGCCCATGCAAGCGGTTAAAGAGGCTACAGACCACTTGGCCCAGTTGCTGGACGGTTTGGACACGAACGATCAGGTTTCGCTGGAAGTCTATGGGACGACGGCCCGCCACGAGGTCAACCTCACACCAAACTACTATGAGGTCAGCGATCGCCTCTTCGACATGCAGGCCGGTCACTACGACACGTACACCAACATTGGCGGCGGAATCGCAAGGGCCATCGAGGAGCTGAACAGCGACCGGGCGCGTACGATCTCGCGGAAGGTCATGATATTGCTCACCGACGGCCAAGCGAACGTAAACGAGTCAGGGGGGGTCGGCGATACCACTGGCGGGAAAGCCTATGCGTTGGCACAAGCTCAGATCGCCGCGGCGCAGGGCATCCAGATCTTCGCCGTCAGTGTCGGAGCGGGAGCCGACCTGAGCACCATGAGTGAAATCGCGGAAGTCGGCGAGGGCGCGCACTTCCACGCCCAGGGCTCGATTGACCAATACAGTGCGCAGCTCGATCAGATTTTCAGTACCCTCGGCGGTCGCCGCCCGGTCCAGTTGATCGAGTGATTCAATAGATAGATCCGGCAATCCAATCCGCAAGTCGAAGCGGGCGGAGACGGGAGCATGCTCCCGTCTCCGCCCGTAATTTTGCCCGCCCAAACCACGTCTGACCCCGGTTTCCCATTCCTTCTAATCGGTGAAGGCGTTTTGCACGGCGCCGAAGTCGCGCAGGTCAACACGCGCGTCAGAGTCGGCGTCACCAACCAGGCATCCGTCTGTGATGGGATATGCCGGACCACCGATGCAGGTCACAAACCGACTGAAGTCCCCCAGGTCCAGGGCGTCGTCCCCATTGAAGTCGCCGGGTAGATCGCACTCATCCGGGTGGTCGTTTCCGTTGTAATCGTGGCTTGTCCCGGCTGCGAGGTCGTCCGCGTCGATGACGCCGTTGGCGTTGCAATCGTTGAAAAGAGCCCTGAACGCATTGATCACGCCATAACCGTGCACAAAGCTGTAATCGTACCTGTAATGGGCTACGTAGTAATCCGCGGTTTTGGACAAGAACAAACGCATCTGCTCGACCGTCCAGTCCGGTTGTGCCTGGAGCAGGCAGGCGACGGCGCCGCACACCTGCGGCGTGGCCAGCGACGTCCCGCCCTGGGTTGTGTAGTCCGTGTCACTGTCTGCCGATACGGTCCAGACACTCACCCCGCGCGAGAGCACCTCCGGCTTGACGCGTCCGTCCGCCGTCGGGCCGTCGGAACTGAACGAGGCAATGGTCCCGTTGGACTGCACGGCGCCGACCGTGATCGCGTCAAAGGCATCCGCGGGCGGTACGAGATGTGACGTGATCGGATTGGTGTCGTGTCCTTCATTGCCGGCTCCCTGGCACACATGCAGGCCGTTGGCCGTGGCCACGTTGATGCCGGTGGTCATGACCGTGGTCAGCCCGTCCAGATCGTCCTGCGTATATCCCACGTAGATCACGACAGACGAGGTGGCCACATCGCCGCCGTTGGCCTCGATGAACTCGAGGCCGGCCACAAACAGATCCTCTTCGCCGTTGTACTCCTCCGGAACCTCCTCGACCTTGCACAGGATATACGAGGCATCGTAGGCGGCGCCGACGAGCTCACCCGGCAGATAGGCCGCGAGCGTTCCGAGAATGAATGTGCCGTGATCATGCTGGTGCGTGGAGTCGCCCGGCTCGTTCTGCGTATCGGGATCGTCTTGGACAAAATCCCACTCCGCGACGACCTGAAGCGGATGGTCGGGGTGGTTGAACACCTCGTGGGTCTTCCGAAACCCGGTATCCAACACGCCGATGACAACACCCGCCCCCGTAAAACCCGCTTCGTGCAGTTCTATCAGATTGATCTGCGTTAACTGGTCTTCCGATCGACCGTAGAAGTCGCCTGTGCTCGCAGTCCACCCGTCGTGAGTGGGTGCTGCCGCAGCTTGCCTGGCTCCGGGCACGCGGGTTCGGCGTACAGGTTCGACCGATCGAACGAATGGCAAACGGGATATCGCTGCGAGCTGCGAGCGGGTCGCCAATACGCTGACTGCGTTGAGCCACCGGCTCTTCACACGCAGGCATGCACCACTGTGCGCAACCGCGTCGACATACGCATCAGGCACGGGAATGTCGCGCTCGTCGAAAAGCCCGGGTGCCGTCCGGCGAAGCATGCGACGCCTCACGGCCCGGGGGTTGTATGAGGAGGTTAGCCGCTCGATGGCCTGCGCATAGGCCGCCTTCGAGTGCACCCCTTTGTCCGTGAAGAACACCCACGCCGTGACAGGGCCGTTCGTCTCCTCCAGCAACCGTTCAAGGGCCGGGTGCAACTTCGCCAACGGCGAATCGGCGTTGTCCGCCACGGCTGCCTGGGCTGCCGGAACCTCGAGCACCACACAGGTGATGCCTAGTACCACGAGACGAACACTCAGATAGACGACCATGTCACGCCCCTCCTTTCGGTTCTGAACCGCGCCGTCGACGGATATCGCCCGGCGAAAAGGTCCAACCAACGACGATCGTAACCGGGATAGCGCTCCATTTATGTTTAGCGCTCTTAAAGTCCCAGGTCAAACGTCGCCCCGTGCAGGTGGCGACGCGGGTTCACGTCACCCTCGTCGGGCGTACATCGTCGGCGCCAGACGGATATCCAAAGCGCAAGGGATTTGTGCGACCCGCCTGTGCTCTGCTATCATGCGGGTGAGTCACTCTAGCCGGAGGGCGGTCCATGCCACAGCCCACGCTCGATGAAAAGTATGAACACGTGCAGCGGATTCTCCGCGAACTGGAAAGCGTCGCCATCGCGTTCAGCGCCGGTGTGGACTCGACGTTTCTGCTGAAGGTCGCGGTGACGACGCTCGGACCGGAGAACGTCGTAGCCGTCACCGGGCGCAGTGACAGTCTGGCGCGGGCCGAATTGGAAGAGGCCCGCGCCCTTGCCGATGCCGTCGGCGCCGAGCACGTCATCCTCGACACGGGTGAATTCGAGAACCCCAACTACACCGCCAACCCGAACGACCGTTGCTACTTCTGCAAGGCCGCGCTTTACGCCCGCCTGGAACGCTTCATCGACGAACGGGGGATCAACGCGGTTCTCAGCGGCACGAACGCCGACGACCTCGGCGATTATCGACCGGGGATCAAGGCCGCTTACGAACACAACGTGCGAGAACCTGTCGCCGAAGCGGGATTAGCGAAGGAGGATGTTCGCGAGCTTTCAAAGCGCCTGGGCCTGCCTACGCACGACAAGCCGGCCAGCCCGTGCCTAGCCAGTCGCGTGCCATACGGTGAAGAAATCACGCCGGAAAAGCTCCGCATGATCGAGGCCGCCGAGGCCTTCCTACATGAGGAAATGGGTATCCGCGAGTGCCGGGTCCGCCATCATAACAATCTCGCCCGCATCGAGGTGGCGCCGGAGTTCATCCGTCTTCTAGCTCAACCCGAAAACGCGTCGCGGATCGACCAACACTTCCGCTCCCTCGGCTACAACTACGTCACCCTCGACCTCCGCGGCTTCCGCAGCGGCAGCATGAACGAAGTCATTGCGATTGAGAGCCCACCCGAATAACTCGCCATTCGAAGGTCCACGCGGGCTGAAGCCCGCGGCTCAAGGGCTATAATGTGTCG
>JBARRC010000370.1:0-15683 GCA_049644045.1 Phycisphaerae bacterium | reverse complement strand
CCTTTGTGGCAAGGAACTCCTGAACAGCCTCAGCAGGGCTGAAGATGTACTCCTTCGAATCGAAACCTCCGATCCGTGGGGCGAGGATTCTCTGTGCTGCGATGGTAAGGGGGATGACTTTAACTTGCTCATATCGGGTCGTCTTGTGCTGGCCGACCGGCGTCCGGTCCCGTCCCGGGATGTAGATCCAGCACTCCGGATCGTCCCGGAGGATATCATGCGGTCGCATGTCGCAGACTTCGGACGGCCGCATGGCCGTAAGCCAGATGAGCTGAAGCATGTCGCCCACAACACGCGACACCGCACGGACTACCTTCTGGAATTCATTCTTCGTCACACGTCTGCGCCTGGCATTGTCGGGTGCGTCCGTATCCCCCATTCTCAGCGATCCGATCTCCTCCAGGCCCTGGACCTGCTCGGCCGTGATCAGCTGGCGACCCATACCCCAGCGCCAGATCCTGCGTATCCACTTGATGGTGTCGTTGACACCCCGACGCGTGTATCGTTTGGTTTTGTTCCCATGAGTGTACCTGTGTGCAACCAGGGCATTTCGCACATCCTGGAGTTCGTCGGGGCCAAAGTCGCCGGCTGGCCAAGCCTGATACGGCTTGAGGAACTCCTCAACGCGCCTGATGAAACGAAGGTCAGGGTGCTCCTTGCCCTCACGAATGGACCTTGCCGTCTTCTTGGCGTGGGCAAGGTACTTCTGCAGGAGTTCGCCGACTGCCACCGTGCTATGGGGGTTGATGATGCTCTCGATAGCATCGTAAGGATTGTCGAAAGAGAGAACCTTCTGTGGCTGTTGGTTGAACAGGTCGAGCCACTTGCCGAACGCGGCGTAAATCTCACCTTCGGTTCACTTGTCCGTTGTCCCGAAGCCGACCGTGGTTCGCTTGCCGTTGGGCAAGTAGATGTCAGCGCAGAAGTATTTCTCGCGATACACTCTCAGTCTTGGGGTCTTCCGATTCCCGGCCATCGTGTGCCTCCCGTCGCTACCGCTCGATCTACGGATTGTACAGGTCTTTCACGCAGTTTTCACGCAGAATGGCCCCGGAAAGTGGTAATTGGGCGAAACCAAGCGAAACGACCCGAAACCAAACGAAACCGTTGACGCCTGGAAGTGCTTGCGTTTTAAGACTTTGCGGCGTTTTGCCTCGTTTTCTGACATGCAAACGCGGCTGCGAGATTCCTAGATCTGTTTTCTGTTAACCGCTAGGTCGCAGGTTCGAGTCCTACTCGGGGAGGTCAGGAATGCCCCTGTTTTCAGGGGTTTTTTGATGCACGGAGAGAAGTCGGCGAATTAGGCGTAAGGGGGTATCCGGTTGACGCAAGTACGTACAACATGTAGTGCGGACTCCGAGATTCTCACGGACGGTTGGCGCGGCTACAACGCCTAGTGCTCCGCCACACATGAATTGATGGGTGGCATGCCCAAGCCCGTCGAAGACGGGCGCCGGCATGTTGGACGCTGCCAACAAGCATGCCTGGCTCATGGCGGCGCTTCGCTTGGCCATGCCACCCACCTATCAATTGAGCTGTGGTGAGGCACTAGGAGCACGGCTACACGCGAACCAAGACCGTCCTGTCTGACACAGCGGATCCGGCCCATGTGGCGATGTCTGGCGTGCACCGGATAGCGTTGCTACTGAAAAGGTGGCTACTCGGCACTCACCAAGGCGGCGTGAGCGGAAAGCATTTCGACTACGACCTCGACGAGTTCACCTTCCGGTTCAACCGCCGCACCTCGCGAGCGCGTGGACTGCTTTTCCATCGGCTTATGGAACAGGCAGCCACCATCGGGCCAACGCGGTAGCGCGATCTCGTTGGTGGCAACCACAACGGGCAGTATCGACTTGCGTCAACCGGATACCCGCTTAACCGGAAACGGCACAACGCGCAAACTTACCCAGTCTACCTAATCACCCTGTTTGTGCGCGCTGGCCCTACCTGCTCAACGGGGCCGATCAGTTTGATCCGTGGTTCGGTGAATCACTACCGGCGTCTCGCTAAACCACCGCTGTGAATGTGAACCATGGCCGATTGCCGATTGGGGATTGGGGATTCGCACAGGCCGCAATCCGAAATCCCAAACCCGAAATCGACAACACTGGTCAGGCAGCATGCTCATCCTTGACGCATGTGTCAGGGAAGTGAGCATGTTCCTGGCCTTGTGACGCCACCCCTGGAGTATAAGGATCCATTTATGGGACATTTTTCAGTTTTCCCCCGCCGGATCACGTGTTGTGGTGTCTTAATAGATAGAGCGTGCTCTGCCGCTTGAAGGCGACATTCGCACGGACGGATGCTTATCGGACTGTCGGGCGTGGTGGGCAACGATACCAGGTCGATCGCCCGACCGGGTCTGTCGCCGGCCCTTCGAGAGGGGCGGGGTTCGCGTCAACTGAGTTTCAGCGCCCGGATCGGTGGATACCGGCGCATCAGGGAGGCCGAACGTCGGAACGTCCGGTGCATACAGCCCTATCCTCAAGAAAAGGTGCCCGTCATGCGAAGTGAAAGACTGCTCCTGATAGCCCGCGCAGTGGCCTTTGGCTGCGTAGCAGCAATAGTCTCCGCAGCCGCGGAACCGGGCGACAACAGAGCGAGAACGATCGTCACAGAAACACCTGCGACCGAGCTGGATCAGGCCGCGGCAGACCCCGGAAAGATACCTGGGGTTCTCCTTAGCCCGCTTCGCACGAACGCGGAGATTCGCAGACACACTGTCAGCCCCGGAGGCGCCGAGGTAAGAGCCGCAGGCTTCAGCCTGCGCGGAGTACCGCAACACGTTGTCGGTCCCGGAGGTACTGGAGTAGGCACCAAAGCCACGGATACGGGCAGATTGGTCTATAGCAACACGCTGGGGCAACAGGTGGTGGGGTTATCGTGGAGTACCTACTACAACATGATGGCGGATGACATCGCAACGACGGCTGTCGACGGGTGCGCCCTTGATCGGTATACGACCATCGTAACCGGCGACAGGCGCGGTGACGGTTCCGGCGAGGGGCCTTACAGCGTCGACATAGGGCTATACGAGACTTGCCCGGGTGCCGCCGACTATCCCAACGTCCCCATCCCCATCCCCAACACCGACTGCCATTTCGAGTTTGATGACAACGCTGTCTATGCAGTGACGTGCTCGGTACCGTCGCACATCGACGTACCTCTTCCCTCCAACTTCTACTTGGGGGTGCAGTTTAGCCGTGGGGAGTGCGGCGTGGTCATAGGCGCACCGGCCACCCTCGGGTTCTCCGCGGACCTGTACGACTACCCGGGGCTTCCGTGTTATGCGTGGGCCGGTGGGTATCCTGATCATCCACATGCCAGCTTTCATGCCGAGATCTACGTTAGAGATGAGTGCGAAAACGCATTCGTGGGTTACAAGAACAGCAACCAGGCGGGTACCGCTTACGCTCCCGGCTACGGAGTCCCTTTTGCCGATGACATCCATTTGGGAGTGTCCGAATGCAACCTGATTGCCTACGAGGTCGCGGTCAAAGGATTCGGGCTCTTCGAGTTCGACCTCCGGACCTCCCTCAGCAACGACGACCCGGAGAACGGCGGGGTGATTGCCGGGACGAGAGGAACCGCCCTCTCCCTTGACGACCATGTCAAGATCGAGCGCGTCGAGATTGATCCGCCGGTTTCGTTGCCGCTGGAGCTGTGGATCACTTTCAAGAGCACCAGCTCCGTCGCCGGTCCGATCATCACGAATCGGGAGGCAAGTCTTGGCAGCACGGAGGACCTGTATCGCTTGTTCGACGGCAGCCGGTGGGTCACCGAAGATTTCGGAGACTATATCTACGCGGCGTTTGACGTGACCATCTGGTGTGACGGGGAGCCGCCGGTCGGGGCCTGCTGCGACACGGTTTTGACCGAGAATCGCGTTTGCATCGGTGGGTCAAACGACGGGCACTCTTGCGTCAGCGATTTTCATTGCCCTGACGGAGAGTGTGTGGGCGACGCGGTCTGCCGTCAACTGGCCAAGATGAACTGCGGGTCTCCGGAGCCGCAGTTCTGGAGGGAAGGCAAGTCCTGTGAGTCGGTGTGCGAGGGTGGTTACCATGACGGAGAGTCGTGCACCCGACAGGCCGACTGCCCCGGCTATAGCTGCCCAGGTGGTCCAGACGAGGGGCTTCCGTGCGATCCCGATGACCCCGACGACTGCCCGCAGAGTTTCTGCAAGCGCGCCAAATGCCCGGGGCCGTTCCCCCATCCGTGCGGGCAATCGGCGTGCTGTACCCATGACGACTGGTGCTTCAACTACACTGAGAATGAGTGCTACGCGCGCGAACCCGTGGACAAGCCGCGCCTCTTTGCGCGAGGCGAGTACTGCTACGAGGGAGGCTTCAGCTGTCCGTGGGGTGCGTGCCTGGCCAAGGAAGGCGAGTGCAGCCTTCCGCACCCGGAGCCGGGCTGCGAGGATCCGTGGTGCTGCGTCGCAGTGTGCGACTGCGACTACCACTGCTGTCTGGTGGAGTGGGACGAGCAATGCGTTTCGAACACTTTCTGGCTGTGTCGCGGGCCACCGGCAAACGACGAGTGTTGGGATCCCGAGCCGGAGAAGGGCGCACGACTCGTGACCATCCCCAGCAGCACGGAAAGCGACAGCCTGCACGCGACGGAAGACCCGACCGATCCCGGTTTCTGCTGTCATGGAGGGGTCGACTGTCCCGGCGGGATGTGCTGCTACGAGGACAACGAAGAGTGCTACTCCAACCAGTATGGGTTGTGCGTCGACGGCGAACGCGATGGGAAGCCGTGCGACCCCGAACCACCCAGTCCCCTACCCGGACCCGGGAGTCAGGGCTACGGCACCGTCTGGTACAAGTTCGTCACACCCGACACGTCGGTGGAGCTTTTGACGTGCAACAGCAGCAACGTTCCCAGGATCAACGATTCGGTTATTTCCCTCTATGCTTTGGCTGATCCCGACTGGGGTATCTGCGAGAACATGGACCCATGCAGCATTGCCAACCCAGACTGCGGCGATGGCTCGGAGTGTGTGCTTGACGAACAATACGCATGCGAGCACCTGCTCCTGATCGGCTGCAGCGACGACGTCGAGTACTGCTCCTCCAACGATGCGAACGCCCATCTCTGCGTCACCAACCTGGAGATCGGGCAGACCTATTATGTATTAGTCGGAACGAAGATCGATCTCCTACCGAACAGCCTTTACTACGACCGCGTGGCGTTCAATTTGGAGATCTATGAGGACTGCACGCGCCAGCCGCCGATACCGAACGACTTCTGCCAGAATGCGACACCGCTGGCGGGTGACGACCTCGATGTGCCCTTCGACCTTTCGGGCGGCGAGGAGTATGCCCCCGCGACCTTCCACTGCCCTGGTGAGCCCGGGTCCCCAATGCTGCAAAACGACACCTGGTATACCTGGACGGCTCCGTGCAGCGGCTATACCACCATCACCACGTGCGACGAAGGCCTTCCACCGCTCGACCAGCCGAACACGACGTTGTGTGTCTACGACGGCTGCAATTGTCCACCGGAGTCCGGAACGCTGATCGGTGAATGCAACTTCGGCACGTTCGATGAATGCGGCCCCAGTGCGACGGTAAAATACGATGCTATTGGAGGCAATTGCTATACGCTTCGCCTGGGTGGGTACATGGGCGGTACGCCTGCGGGTGTGATGAGAATCGACATCGACTGTCCCGTGGTGTTCGTCAATCCGCTGGACGGCGTCATCGATGCACGTCGGCCGTATCCACCGCATGATCCCAACGATCGGGAAGGAATCGATAAGGTCGTGATTCAGGGGCCGGCCGGGTTGGACAACACGGACCACTGGTCTCTCTACGAGACCGTCATCGACGGGACGGAGAATCTGATCGATAGCGTGGTCGATAACGGTGACGGTACGTTCACCGTTCACCTGGACCGCTCAATCTCAACCGGCGCTGTGACCACGATCACCCACGACGATGGGAGTGGGACGGTTTACACGGGCGTCTTCACATCCCACCCGGCTAATGCCAACTACGACGGCATGTCGGACGCGGCGGACGTTCTTGCGATCATCGACTACATCAACGGTGTGGATGCCCCGCCTTGGGATATCCAGTACAGCGCCGACTGTGATCATTCGGGCGTGGTTGGCCCGGCTGACATCCTGTGCGTGATCGACCTGCTCAACGGGGCCGACGAGTTCGAGCCGTGGCTTGGTGTGCCACTGTCGGCATCTCGCTAAACCACTGCGGTGAATGTGAACCATAGCCGATTGCGGATTTGCACAGGCAGCAATCCGCAATACCCCACGGCCGGGTGATGCGGATCCACCCAGGGCGGACCCGTGCTCTCCTATCCAAACTCGGCAACGCAACGAACGGTACCCCACGGGTCAACTTCGTTGACCCATGCCACCCGCCCACAATCCCAAATCCGAAATCCACAATCCCTAATTAATCTGTCGCCGGGTCTTCCTTCTCCTCCTCGCCCGATGCAGTTCCCAGATAGCGCTCGAACCAGGCCAGGTCCCATTCCATCTTGGCCTTGCGATTCTCGTACGTTGTCAGCCCGTGTCCTTCGCCGGGGTAGACAACCAGTTCGGTCGGCACTTTGAGATAATGACGCAACGCCCTATACAGCGCCCGGGCATTGGCGGCTGGAACGCGCTGGTCGTTTCCACCGACGTGGATCAGTGTCGGCGTGCGGACCTTATCGAGGTTGTAGACCGGCGAGGCCGCGCGGTACGCGTCCGGATTGGACCAGGGCAGACCCTTCATGTAATTGACCACGTGCCCCGGCGTGTCTTCCGTACCCCACTGAATGACCATGTCCAGCACGCCGGCGCCGGAGCTGGCGGCTTTGAAACGGTCGGTCTTGGTGATCAGACCATTCGTCAAAAACCCCCCGTTGCTCCAGCCCATGACAGCCAGCCGATCAGGGTCGGCGATCCCACGTTCGACCATCGCATCAACACCCTTCAGGATGTCCTCAACTTCGATATCGTTCTCCCGGCCGATCAGATCGGTCATGAACTTGTCACCATAGCCGGTGGAGCCGCGATAGTTGGGGCTTAAGAGGGCGAATCCTTTCGCGGCCATCAGCGCCCGGCCATAAATCCACAAACGCAGTCGATACATGGTTGCGGCCGTTGGCCCACCGTGAAGCTCGACGACCATCGGCAGCGGCGCACCGGGTTTGTAATCCGGCGGAAGCTCGAGGATGCCTTCCACATCCTCGCCGTTCGCCCCCTTCCACTTCACAATCGAGATTTGCGGCAGCTTCCACGTATCGACCTGTGGGTTGACCTTCGTGAGCCGTTGATAATCACCTGACGACGACACCAGGAAGAGGTCCCGCGGATGCTCGATCGTGCCCATCACGATGGCGAGAGGATTGTCGGCGCGGCGGTAGTCAAACGCCGTCACGACCACGTCACCCGGCGTAAGTGTCCGCGACTTTCCCTGTCGCCCGCCGCGAACGTTGGTGATCGAGTACACCCGCGCCCGGGCCCGCTCTTCGCCAGTGAAGCACAAGTCGCGCGACCCGCCCCGCCACTGCACCGTCCCCTCATTCACCGTCACACCCGGCGGGCGCGCAAGCTCGCGCAGTGAGACCTCATCACCGGACCATTCAGCTACGTACAACCTGGTGGGATAGCCATCGAAGCCCACGGTGAACGCCAATGCCGAGCTGTCATCCGCCCAGGCCGCGCCGTCCAGCCACCCGTAGGGTGACGGGTGATCTTTCCGCCAGCCCTCCGCCGTTACCGTCTCGACCTGCTTCGTCTCGGTGTCGTAGACATCCAGGCGCGACCAGCCCTCCTTGCTGAGTAATTCCTCATCCGGTGCAGTCAGCATGGCCATCCGGCGCTGATCGGGCGACACTGCAAGGGTACGAATTACGCGCTTCTCGTAGATGAGCTTCTCCGCCCGCCAGTTCACAAGGCCGAGCTTCCATACCTCGGAGAATTTCGTGACGCCGTGGCCGTACTCCAGGTCCTTGTACTCTTTGCGCAGGTCTTTCCATTCCTCTTCCACCTCCTCCTTCGAGGTGGTGTAATACAGCGTGCGGCCATCACTCGAGAGATCAAACAGCCCAATCCCATCCTTCACGCGTGTGACGGCCGACGGCTCGCCGCCTTCGGGCGAGATTCGCCAAACTTGCTTTTTGCCGTCATAGGGCGGATTTTCTTCGCCGGCGCGCTTGCGGTTGGACGTGAAGTAAATGAACCGCGAGTCCGCACTCCATTTCGGCGATTGATCACCGGCCTGATCGAAAGTCAACCGGCGCACGGTCTTCGTTTTGGTTTCAACGACCCAGAGGTCGATATTGCGCTTCTCGGCCGGCGGCTCCCAGCGCAGCTCGGTATACGCAATGTACTTAGCATCCGGCGACACGGCACACCCGGTAATCACGCCGATGGTGAAGTAGTCTTCGGGGACTATGTCATGATCGCGCAGCGGCGGCTCGCCTGCGGTCGTGGCTGCGAAAACCAGTACGAGACTTAGCGTTAAGCCTACGGTTGTCCTTGATCGTTGCACGGTATCACCTCACCTTAAACAAATCCGCAATCGACAATCCCAAGGCGTGATTCTCGCACGATTGCCGAGCGTCGACAAGACTAGTCTTCGAGTAAGCGGTTCCAGAATCGCACGAATCGGCGATTCAGGCTCCTTGCCACAGGTTCGGCCATGGCGTCCAGACCTACGGAGCCGGTCATGCCGAAACGCAGATGAGCGGACTCGCTCGCGGGCAGATCAATTATCACCTCGAAGTAGGGCTGAGTGGCATCGTGCGTCACAGGGTTGACAGCGATGTCCCCGCCTCCCAGATGGGTGAGTGGTTGGAACTCGATGGTCCGTGAGCCGGTGGGCGCGATCTTGGCGATGACGCCTTCAATCGTTTGCGACGGACTGCCCGCCGGTCGAAACGCCACCGTGCCTCCCACCTGGGGCCGAGCGCGCGCGATCTGATCTTCCGTGAGAACCGCTCGAACCTGCCATCTGCCCGTCACAATGGCTGCAACGGGGTTGCCCTTGGCGAGGAACGAGCCGGTGTCGGAGTCTTGAAGACACTCCACGATCCGACCGGCACTCGGCGCGAGGATGTGCAAGTCCGTCAACTTGGATCGTGCCTCTTCGAGGGCCCGCTGGTGAACCGTACCCCCGGCCTCCTCCTGAAGCACCCGAACCGGTTCGTCGATCCGATAAGCGTCTCGACGGATTTTCGAGGCCTGTACATTGGCTTCCGCCTGCGCGATCTCCTCCAAACAAGCATCGTCCGCCAGTTGCGCAAGCGAATCCCCCACATCGACCAGTTGACCGTATTCCACCGTGACCTGCTCCAGGAAACCGGGAGTCCTCACGCGCACAACGGTCTCGTGCTCCGCAACAATCAGGGCGGCCGCTTGCACTTGGGAAGGCAGGGGGACGAAAGCCAGACCGGCGGGCAGGCCAATCAAAATCAACATGCTCAGCCCCACGGCGCGCCACCGCTTCAGCGCGGTCTCCTCGGCGTACCACAAGTAGGCCGTCAGCTTTCGCACGCTGACCAACAGAGTGCCCCCGAGGAAAAAGACGCCCAGCACGATCCCTAACACGAACATCTTCGATATCAAAATTGCCGTAATCGCAATCATCAAGAACACGCGATAGATGGTCGCGGCAACCCCGTACACAAAGAGTATCGCGCGGAGTCGCCACTCGCCGGTCTCCGGCGGTGGGGACACGCCGAGCAGGAACCTCTTCAACAGGCCAAGCAGGTATTGGCTCGATCGTGGCCGCAGGTTTGGAATCTCCGTAAGATCGCTGGCAATGTAGTAGCCGTCGAAGCGCATAAGGGGGTTGATGTTGAATAACACGGTCACCACGCTCGCCAGGAAGATGACATTGTACACCAGCGAGCGGAGCAACGACGGCTCGGTAGCCGCCCAGAAAAACATCGCCAGCGCCGCGATGATGGCTTCGACATACATGCCCGCACAGCAAACGACCAGGCGCTGACGTCTGCGCGTAAATCCCCAGGACGCGCTGGCGTCCATGTACGCGCATGGTGTGAAGACAATCAGGAACGCCCCCATCTCAGGGACGTGCCCCCCATAGTGCTTGCAGGCGTACGCGTGTCCCAGTTCGTGGAAGAGTTTTAGGACAATGAGCGTGACCCACATCAGCGGCAGGTTCCGCGCGACCAGTACCCCCTCAAGCGGCTCGAGCAACTCATCCCAGTGCCGCGCCGCCACATAACCGGCCGACACAACCAACAGAATCCAAATGACAAAGAAGCCGCGGCTAAACAGCGGCCTGGCAAGGTGGATCGTCCGGTCCAGAAACGCATCGGGATTCCAAAGCGGAATGCGCAGAAAGAGAAACCCCATCAGCTTCTCCCGCCGCCGGGCCCGCTGCCGCATCTGGTATCGCCGATAAAGCAGCTTGTCATCCGAGATGGGCAGGCGCAGGAAGCCCAGTCGGTGCAGGCTCATAACAAACTGATAGAACTTCTCCTCGTCGTTCGCGCCGATCTTCCTGCGCCGAACCAGATCGTCGAAGATCTCCGACAGGGGGGTCGTGGCGTCGATGCTCACGAAGATTTCGTAATCGGCGAGATCGAGCCGCTGGCTTTGGAAGGTCATCGGATCACGAATGATGTACGACGGTACGCCCCGAAAAAGATGCCGGCTGACCTCAAGGTCCTCGCGCAAACCCACGCGAACCGGGCGCAGCGTGGCGGCGAGCGAAGGGCGCATGTGTGGCGGGGGCGTACCGCTCATAGCCAGAAATTCATCCGCATGTACTCGATGACACGATGCAGTGCGATCCACCGGACGGGGCGTGGACCGATGATGATCTTGGCCACCCCCTCCATTCCCGGTCGCAGTGAATCGCTGTCGGTGTCGATGTCCGCCTCGGCGACGTAGACGTTCTTGGTGCCGCGAAGCTGTGCCGCCGGCCGCACACGCACAATCTGGAACCGGTGTGCCGCCTCCGGCCGGGCGTTGCTCACGAAAATGCCGCGGAGGCTACCCGACAGGTCGGCAACGGAAGACTCGGGAACCCCCAGCTCCAGGGTCCATCGACCCAGCGGCGCGATCGTGAACAGAGGCTCGCCCTGGGCCACCACACTCCCGACCATCTTGCGTAGATCACCGGTCACGACGACCCCGTCGATCAGGGCTCGGGGTGTAGCCCGTTCAGCCCGCCGCTCCATGATATTCAGCTTAGCCCGCACGAGATGTTGCTTGGCAAGAGCGAGCTGCACATCCACCGGCAGATCAGCAGCCATCGCGCGGTCCTTTTCCAGCTCCAGAACCTCCAGCTCCGCGGTCAGTTTCGCTATCTGTTGGTCGATATCCCGTCGGTCGAACTCGCACAGGATGTCGCCACGCTTGACCCGATCCCCCTCCACAACATACGTGGCGGCTAGAACACCGTCGAACGGGGCGGCGATGTGTCTGACATGTGCCGGTGTCACGACACAAGGCACGGTGAGATGATACGGGAGCGAACCGAACAGGAAACCCAGTACCGCAAGGAGGGCGAGCGCGCCGAGCATCTTCCGCCCGATCCGTCCGGGCGCCGTCACCGACCCAACGGCGGCACAGGCCGAATCCAGTGCATGCCGCACGACGCCACGCTTGGCCTCGCGGGCCAGCACCAAGGCGGGGGCGTAGGGTTCGACGCGGGCCCGAACGGTATCCAGTTGCTCACGTGCGAATGGCTGCCCCGGACGGTTCCGCAAGCTCAAAATCGCGACGGGCACGCCACCGGCGTGCAGGGGCACGGAGGCGACGGCATCGCCCTTGGCTGCCGTGTGCCACTGTTTGTGCAGGCGGTACCTCGACGCCACACCATCTTCTTCCGACCACTCGCCGGCTTGCTGGTATACGATCACCTCGTCGCTATCGAGACATTCGTCCATGGCCGCGCCAAGACTCAACACCCCGGGGCTCCGCCGGTTGACCTGGTCGAGCCCGGAGATCGACAGGACCCGAACCCGGCCTCGTACGACAAGACCGAGGGCAGTCTGTTCGCAGCCCAGCTTGTTACGCAGCTCGTTTGTGATTGAGAAGGCCAGCTCCTCCATCGATGTAAACATGCCGGCCCGCGCCAGGGCGGCCGTCGGCGCCCTGTCCCCCGCGGCGCTCGTCCCATGGTCGCCGGGTCCCTCACCGGTGCGCCCTTCCCCGAGAAACTCCGTGCACGCCGACGCGAGGCTCGTCATAGCGTCCAATGTCACCAGCCGGTTCGGCAAATCGCCGTCGTCTATGGGGGTAACTACAAATGCCATGGATCCGATACTCGATCCCGAACGATCGAAGATCGGCACGGATATGAATGCCACTTTCGTGTCGCCAGTTTTGGCCTTGAGAAGCTTCGCCCTCGGTCTGTTCGCCCCCAATGAACCGGTCAGGAAATTTTGAAGGCTTGACTTCCAGAACTTCGGATCCGCGGTGCCGCTGTGATAGTCATCCTCTATAACTTCAGACGCGTAGCGAACATGCAGGGCTGCATACGGACTCTTGAAGAACTGCGTCGCGTAACGGAGCACTTTCGCCATGAACTGCGGTTTGGAGCCCATCTCGCGCGACAGTGCCACGATGTCGGCGTAAGGATTGGGAGCCGTCGACTCCCCGGCGGCGGAGTCCTTCTCGGCACTTGATTGGGGTGGAGTCGGTGCCATGACGGAACTAACTGACGAGATTGGATTCCTCGCCCGCCGAGACGTTCTCCGGCAAACAGATGTTCGTAAACACGGCAAAACCGGCCTCATACGCATCCTCGCGGATAAGCCGGCAGCGCACACAGCGGGCAAAGGTCAGCGGTAAGTCGAGTCTCTCACGGTCGAATTGGAGGCGGTAAATGTCCCCAACTCGAATCGGGACTGGAAAGACCGCACTGCAGCCGCCCTCCGAGATATCACCCGTCACACCCTTGAGTTTCAACTTTAACATTTCGCTGGCGTTGCCCGGTTGCAGAATCACCCCAATCTTAATCGACAGACGAAAGTGCGCTCGCTTCCGCCGGAGCTCGTCCGGTGTATTGGCCGCCAACTCCTGAAGCAGACCAAACGCCTCGTCGTCACTGAAAAGTCCCGCCGAAGGCTCCATGTCGTCGAACATGCTGTGGCTCCTCTGGTCAAGGCATGGGCCGGTCTTCGGCACCTGCGCTGTGCTGCGAATCGTGTGGCACCGTGAGAGGGTCAATCTCCCCCGCAAAGTCCACGACCACTTTCAGTCCGGACAACCAAGCGTGGTCCTCGTTGGATACATTGATCTTGACCCGAAAGGTCTGACTGGCGCCGTCCGCAACGCGGCTGGCCAGCGCGACGGTACCCACGCGCGGCGGCCAATGGGAATCCACGGGTCGAATCCAGACCCGATCGGTCACCAGAATGAACGGGGCCAGGGAAACCGGACAATCCACCACAACCTGCAAGGGATCCAACTGCACGAGGGTCAGGATGCCCTCGAGCTGATCGACGGTCTCACCGACCTGTTTCACATGATCCGACACATACCCGCTAAAGGGGGCACGAAGACGAAACTCGTCCAACAACTTTTGCTCCCGCTCATGGGCGAGGAGAGCTTGTTCATGTATGAAATGGGCCAGCTCATATTCCAGACGAGCAACCTCCGCGTCGGCCAACACATCGCTCAGCTCTTTCGATGACGCGTGATCGTCGCCGTGGAGCTTGGCCAGCCGATCCCACTCGCGTTTGGCGTGTTCCCAACGAACACGCGCCAGCTCGATGTCGAGCGTGGACTTGGCCCTGGCTTTGGCGATCTCAGTCTTCGCAAGCTGAACCCCGTCCTCCAACGCAATGACCAGATCCCCTTCGCGTACGACGCCTCCTTCGGGTGCGAGGATCCGTGCGATGCGTGCAGGGGATACAGCCGCGAGCGTGGCCACTTTGGACGGCACGGTCATCCCGACAACTTTGAAATCTTCCGGTTCCGGCTGGTACGGCACGCCATGTCGATCGTCCGCCCGCTGCATACCGACACCGACCGCTGGGGCGAACAACACGCAAAGCGCGATGGAGATACCGCAACCGTGGCAACCTAAAAGCGAAGTACCCAAATGTTGTATCCGTCCGATAATACTCTAGCCCGTGGGAATGCGAACATACCCACTCCCTAGTCGGTTTTCGGTTTGTGACGGACGTGCAATTAGTAAGCGGCAACACGCCCGCCAGGATCATCGGACGTGTACCAGGATCATCGGACGTGTACCAGGATCATCGGACGTGTACATGGCCGTATGCAGCACGGGTGCGCCACAGGTTATGGGGGTCGCTGGACCGAGAATCCCTTCTCGGTCCTTCCGGCGCGGAGAGAAAGGACTCTCGGCACAGCATATGTCGGTTTACGGTGATCGGTGGAGCAGGAGAATCAACAACCCAGACTACGACCTTTGCCCCCGGCGGTGGTCTTCCGAGGTATCATCGCTTGACCGGTGCGTCACTCCGCCCAATCCACGGACCGCACCCCATAGACGGGCAAAGAAGCCGCTCAACGCCGCCCCGGACACAGCGACAGCTTCAGGCGTACCCACATTTGACGCCTTGCCTACACCGTCAGGATCGAATGTCTCGAGGTCAACTGAGGTGTCCTCCACAACACGGCCCAAACGCGCCGACGGTTCATCCGCCCCCCCGAGACCCGCGCCCGCCGCATTGCGCGACTCGGAATCACGCACGTCCAGTCCCGTCGTGGGATCGGCCGCCATAGCACCGAGTGCCAAAGCGGCGGCAGCGCCCTGTGCGACATCGTTCGGTCCCGGCACGGGTAACACTACCTCTTCAAAGACGTCGGCTGCCGTAAGATCGGACATGTCCGGCGGTACGGCGACCGGCGCGGGTGCTTCGGGCGAACCCGCGCGCGACAGTTCGATTACCTGATCCTCCTCAAACCCGGCTACGGTGACACCACCATCCGCGAGAACCGAACTCACCTGTTCGAGTTCCTCAGCAGCTTTTTGTTGCATCCCACTGAACTCTACCGCACCACCTAAATCTTCCATCGGGTCAAGAACGTCCAGATCCTCGGGGTCATCCAAAAGCTCATTCACGGATCCCGACCTCGCACCCGCGTCGCTCCGGTCGGATTCTGTCATTTCAGTGGCACCCACTGTTCCCGCATGGCCGGTGTCGCTACCCGCGCCGGGGGAAACGGCTGTTGTGTCCGTCCCCTGCAGCGCCTCTTCACCCTCGTGTCGCCCCTCGCCTTGATCAACAGTGTTGCCGGTGGAATCCAGTTGATCACCGCCTTCACTGACCGGAGCGGCAACACCGCCGGTTGATACCCCAGCTTTGGTGCCCGCAGCATCCGGCTTATCGGTCGCCATACCGGTATCAACGGTGGGTACCTGTGGTGACTGTACGGGCTGGACCGGAGGTACCGGCGGCACCGGCGGGTTACTGTTCACGGGGAACGTATCTGCGTTCCCCCCGGTGGTCACTCCGTCCTGGGGAGCGTTCTCACTCTCGTCATCAGCACCGGCTTCTGCACCAGGATCGTCATCGGGCTCCGCGGGCAGTTGGTCCGGCTCGTTCACCACCAGGTTGTCAAACGTACTCTGCGCGTGGTCGGCCGCCAGGCCGACCTGCCCGTTGTTGAGCGGCTCTCCGAAGTCATAGGAGACCTTCTCGACTCCGTCGACCGAAAGGGTCACCTGACCACCGTCGACATTCAAATGCATGTCATATGGAGTGCCGGT
>JBARRC010000369.1:0-2838 GCA_049644045.1 Phycisphaerae bacterium | reverse complement strand
CCTTAAGGACAGATGCAAACTGTTCAGCCCTTGCGTGCGGGGGTTGAGGGTCGAAGATTTTGCGAACCACCGCGGCCCGCTGGTTCAGCCCTTGCGTGCGGGGGTTGAGGGTAGTCCCTGGCAATCGTCTCGATGACCTCGTAGTCCAGCTTTTGCGTGCGGGGGTTGAGGGTGTTGCACGGTCCTTCCCGCTAGCGGCTTCAGGTTCAGCCTTTGCGTGCGGGGGTTGAGGGCGATAGGGAATTCGGAATTACGCCGACACAGGGTCCAGCCCTTGCGTGCGGGGGTTGAGGGCGCAATCGTGCGCTCGCGTGGCCGGTCACCAAGTCCAGCCTTTGCGTGTGGGGGTTGAGGGATGGCTGAGATCGTTGGGGTTGCTGAGGTCCCGTCTAAGCCCTTGCGTGTGGGGGTTGAGGGATCATCCAAGTCGAGGCCGCTCCGTCCAGTTTTTGCGTGCGGGGGTTGAGGGTGCAGTGAGTGTGGTGTTGATCGATTGGGGAAAATAATGGCAGAGCAGGACAAGAAGAAACAGAGTGGTCGAGCGTTTCAGAAGCCCGAGCTTCCTGCTGGTGTCGTCCAGCATGCGAAGTCGTTCGACGCAATCGTGGATGGCGATTACGGAAAGGCAGTTCATGTCCTCCAGGTATTTCGCCAGCTTGTGAGAATCATCGATCAGCGCCAGACCAAGTACGAGGTCGCGACGGCGATGTACGGTTACGATCCCGATCACGGTGTCGAGGTCGTGATCGACAAGGAGGCCGCCGTCAAAGCCGCCCTCCAGGACACGCCGCCCGTGAACGTCCGCAAGGTCAAGCTCCGGAAGAAGACGAAGTCCGGCAAGAAGAAGCATCGGTGGGTGGTGAACGGCGAGCCCGTCTCCGACCACGGTCCGTTGACTGGGCAGGTGAACATCTGGAGACATGTCTGCCAGGTCGTGGCAGACGCCGGCGGCCCTCATTTGGGGTCGCACATCTGGGACCAGATGAAGAACGAACTCCCGGCGACGCGCAAGACTGCACTCAAGGACTACAACGGTGCCTCTCGCGACTGGCTTGTGGCCCAGGGTGTATTTGAGAGCCTCAAGCTCGAGCGGTACATGATGCCGTTCATGAGGTACGCTTCCGGCAAGCCCAACTCGTCGCGCGTTTATGCCCGGCTCAAGAAGGACGAGCGCGGCATCGTGCTGACCGTTCAGTACGGCACGAAGGACGACACGATTGACTTTGTCCTGGATGGTAGGGTGCCGAAGCCCGACGGTGAGTATTACACGGCTCACATCAACCGCAAGGACGAGCGCTGGTATATCCTGCGGATGCTGATGAAGAACCCCGACTGGGACCTTCGCTTGGTGAAGGTCGGGCTGCGCGAGGGCAAGAACCGGAACGGGCACGACATCCAGCGCTTCAAGATCCAGATCTCGTATCGCCGGCCTCCGCGCACGGGGCCGAAGGGCACCCCCCTCAAGGACGGTATGCCCGACCTCGACGAATCCAAGTGCTGTGAGGTCGTGTGGGATCGGGTTATGGGCCACGAGCTCAAAAAGCGACCCTGGAAGGACTCGGGCCGCGACGATCCGAAGACGTTCATCATCCACGCAGCCATCGCGAACAATTCCAACTCCGAGGACTGGGGCAAGCACATTGCCGTTGACGGTGTGGTCGGCTACTTCCGGTACTTGCAACGGCGCAAAAGCTATCTGGGGCTCGTACGAGATGGGCGTCGGCGTGTGCGCCGCCGATTGTGCCGGCAGGCCAAAGACACGATCAGCCTGATCACGGAGCGGCGCATAAAACAGGAGCACGACTACAACCGCTGCTGGTCGAAGGATGTCGTGTTCTTCGCTCTGCGTGCGCGTTGTAAGACAATCAAGCTCTTCAACGTGCCGGACGGCGCAAAGAGCGGTCTGTTGCTCGACGGGAGCATATCGTGGAATTGGTGTGAGTTTGTCACAAGAGTAAAGGATCTCGCAAAAGAGAAGGGCATGAAAGTCATCACATGCGACGATCTCGAGGCGGGGAAAGCGTTGGGCCAGGGGATGCGCGAGGAGGCGGCAGTATGCTCAGCATAACTTTCGGGGCGGGTCTCAGCGACGATCAGTTCGACGCTCTCATAGAAAAGCTGACGTGCAAGCTCGGTCAGTCGGCCGGGAAGTTTTTCCGTGAGGTGCTTGACTACATGTTGAAGCACTCGAAGATGATCGCCGCCTGTTCCAAGTGGCAGTACAAGCGTCTCAAAAAGGACAGCAGGACGGCGATCGGTCGGGTCAGAAAGGTCGGCGATACGCTGGACAAGGTCCAGCTCCATGGCCGTGGCCTCATGGCCCCGCATGTCGTTCGCAACGGCGGCATCACGGCGAAGACATTCATGCGTCTGACCGAAGCCGAACGCGACCAGATTAACAACGGTCAGGTCCTGATTGGGAACCGCGGGGATGTGCTGCAAATCAACACCTCTCGGCTCAACGAAAAGCAGATGGCGCTGGTCGTGCGATCGAGCGAGTCGGTACTCGGTGCGAAGGTACTGACACCGCAGGAACAGAAGCTCCCCCGTGGGCGCAAGCCTCCGAAGTACTACGCCGTCAAAGAGATCTTCCGCGAGGGGCATGCGATCATTGTCACCGCCGCATTGAACAAATCCGTATACCGGACGAGGTTCATGCCGGACGACATTGCGAATTTCGTCAAGGTAGCCAAGAGTAAGCGGCCGTAGGCCGGGCGTCGTTCTTTGACAACTGAATATTCGGTAGTGGTGTGACGTTCACAGTTTTGGCCACCTCACGGCCTTACGCTCCGGCTAGTCCGGGAGCAAAAAGCCCACAGTCACGTGGGACCCCATGCA
>JBARRC010000368.1:0-11117 GCA_049644045.1 Phycisphaerae bacterium | reverse complement strand
GGCCTATCCTGGGCTACGACCTGGTGCCGGGGGAGCAGCGCCTGACCGTACATCCCGTGGAGGCCGAGCAGGTGCGCGCCATCTTCCAAATGTACCTGGACAAGGAGTCCGTCCTGTCTGCGGCGCGAGAGCTCAACGCCCGCGGCTGGACCACGAAGCGCTGGACCGCGGCGAACGGCCGTGTCATCGGGGGCCGACCCTTCGACCGTGCCAATCTTCACCACCTGCTGACCAACGTCGCCTACATCGGCCGGGTGCGCTACCGGGACGAGACGCATGCCGGACAGCACGAAGCCATCGTGGACTTAGCGACATGGGAAAGAGTCCAGCGGTTGCTGCGGAGGAACGCCCGAACCGCGGGGAGTTTCCTGCGCAACAAGCATGGGGCTCTGCTGAAGGGGCTGCTGCGCTGCAAAGCCTGCGACGCGGCGATGGTGCAGATGGTCTCCAAGAAGGGGCCCAAGCTGCATCGGTATTACGTCTGCACCAAGGCTCAGAAACGCGGCTACGACCAGTGTCCCACGGGCACGATTCTCGCCGGGCGCTTGGAGCGGGAGGTTTGCGACCACCTGCGGCGACTGGCCGAGGATTCGAACGGTCTACCTGGGCGCTACAGAAATGGCCGGGTTCCCCTTATACGTGATCATCAGACCGGGGGCATCACGGAGCAAGGACCAGGGGCCAAATCCGCCGAGGTCGACGAATTCTTGGCCTGCGACTGGGACAACCTGCCGCCGCTGGAGCAGGCCCGCCTCCTTAGGTTCATCCTTGAGTGCGTCGAATACGACGCCCGAACTGAGAGAGTCGCCCTGACGCTGACGACCGAGGCAGCGGCAAACCTGGCCCGACTGAAACACGGGGCTGCTCTACGCCTTTTCAAACCGACTGCCGAATCACGGGTGCGCGTTCGTAAGCAAAGCGAGGCAGACTGCCCGGCTTCGAGGGAAGCAGAGGACGGGCTAGACTCTGTCATGCATATCGAGTTCACCGTTTCCGACCTGAAGCCCGTGCAGCGACGACGTCGCGAACGATCGCCCGGGCATGGTCCCGCCGCATCAGCGGTTCGGACCATTGTCCTGGCGTACCAGATCGAACAGGCGGTTCGGGACGGCCGGGCCCAAGACTACGCCGATGTCGCGAAACAACTCGGCATGACGCGGGCCCGCGTCAGCCAGATCATGCGCCTCCTGCGTTTGCCCCCCGCGCTGCTGGAAACTCTGTTGCTCGCCGACCCAGTGCACTGCCCGCGGCTGACCGAGCGACAGTTGCGGCCACTAGTCGCAGCTTCACCGTCCACCGAACAGCTTGCGGAGTTGCAGCGCCGGCTTTCTCAAGTACAACGCCGATCCCTGCAATGATCAGCCGCGACGCGGCTTACGAAGGCGCGTATTCGATACGACCCCGTTCGCTCCAGATCTTTGAGCGTTCGCCCACAACTTTCAGCGCTTCGCATCCTGCTGCGCTCGAAAGCCAGGAGCTCTGCCGTCCAAGGCTCCGCCCGTTTGGCGAGATGACAGTCCACCGGACTGTCATCTCGATCCGCCTCACCCTCCGCTTTGCGGCCGGTGAGTTGTCCGGCGGTATTCCTTCATCGACGCTGCGCTCAAACAGTGTCCTCCTTCACTACCTACCGCCGTCGAGTTCGGAATGTCTTATTCGCGTGCCCGAAGCTCTAGGCGGGAGGCAGCAAGGCGATGGAAGGGCATTTCGCACGGAAATTCGGGAACCTCTGATGTCGATTGCGACGGCGGCTTTTCCCAGAGCGATCATGGGCATGTTTTGGCCGATGCTTGAATTCCAGCCACACTGCGCCAGGTATTGCCCATACCGCGGCCCCAGCACTCCAGTACCCGAGCCCAACCAGAACCTTCGCCCACCAAGGGTTCCAAGGGAACCCTAGAATCAGAATCCCAGCTGTGATCCCAGCAATGCCCATCAAATGGCTCACGCAACCCAGTTCGTCCACCCAACTCGCATCTGTGGGGGACCTCTTGGTCATCCACGACTGAACGTACCCACAATCAGGGCATCTGCGACGTGGCGGCGTAATCGGAACAAACCAATTGTCCATGACAAACCGGAAATGGGTCTGTTGGCGCGCGACTTCCTCCGCAACGAGCTTCTCTAGGTCCTCCGCCGATAAGGACGGCGTCTCGCACTGCTTCCGAACTACGAACTCCGTGGCCGAGATCATTTCATGCACCAACTCCTCCCGAGTAGGGATGTCACGCCAAGTGAGATGAGGCGACATAGTCACGCGATCGGGCCAGCTAATACGCCGATCGGAAGTAAACTGATAGCCGCAGGCTTCGCATTCGATACAGAATCGGATAATAGCGGGCATTGTCGCCATCCGAAGCTTCTGTCGTGACGTGCAGTCACCACCTTTGCTGGAGCCAGTTGCGAAAGCCGGCTCCCTCAACTGGTCCCGGATCGCTTCCGCAGTTGACTGCCGTACCACCTTCCGCCGGGCGCACTACCGGCGAACTCGAATTGTCCCCGTTCGCCGTGGCGATGGCAATCCGCCAGCTGACTAAGCGGGGATGTTAACGAGAGAACGCGAGAGGTGGAGACACCTTTATTCGGGGTTCGGGCGCAACCTGACGGGTAACAATCGCACCGCGAACGGCATGGCTCCAAGCCGAGAGCACGGACGATGAAACTCGCGGCAGTTAACCACGGAACGCGACATCATGGGCGAAACGGAGAGGAACGCGCCCGTTTGGAGCTCGTTTCGTGGCAGGTCCAAGACACGCGAGGGTGAGCAACGAGACAGAGAGGATCCCGGCGAACCGCCACCATTGCCGTAAAGTCGGCCCCGTTCGTAACCTACGAAACGCGTGGCGCTCGGAAATGCGACCCGGCGGCGTCAACCACCGGAGGGGACCGGCCCGTTCCGGACCGCGAACCTCCCCGAGTAGGACTCGAACCTACGACCTAGCGGTTAACAGCCGCTCGCTCTACCAATTGAGCTATCGGGGATCACGACCTTGCAAGCCGAGAACAGGGCTGCAATCTAGCGTAACGAGCCAGCAAGTCAATATCGGATCAACCCGCGGGTTGCCACAGCAGGGCAACCACATCTAATTTGCTCCGGCGAGGACTTTGAGCAGGTAATGTCCCTGCCGAAAATTCGGAACTCGTTTGCAGATAGGCACTTATGGTTTGACTCGATCTGAGCCCTGGATACGCTCTGGTGCCGATGAAGACGGATCCGGGAGACCGACATGGACTTGATTCGCATTGTCCTTGACTGTTGTTCGCGGGGTGTTCCGTGACCGCGCCGATCCGCAAGCTTGATACGCCGTATGTGCCGCGAGAACCCGTCCTGGGGCGCACCGCGGATTCACTACGAGCTTCAGCTGCTTGGGTTAGGCGTTTGAAGCTGTTCGTTTGTGTTGGCCATCCGAGGTTGAAGTACGCGCGCCCTTCAAATCGGGCGACTTTCGCGCCAGGGCGCCCTCGAAAGGACATCCAAAAATCATCCTGACACCTTTTCTCTTCTAAACTAGCCAGCGGAACGCATCTTGCTATCCTGGTATGGCGTATGACTGGGGATACGACACCACCATGCAACCATGCCTGTTCCGCCGGCAATGATGTGTGCGGTTTCGTCGAAGCTGTGGGCAAGGAAGGCTGATGGACGCCGACTTCGAATACCTTCCGGAGGAGCGTGTCGTCCTGATCGTGGGCAACTACGGCTCCGGCAAGACGGAGGTCGCCGTCAACCTGGCGATACGCCTCAGTGGGCGGCAGCGCGTTGCTATTGCCGACCTCGACATTGTCAACCCCTACTTTCGCTGCCGCGAAGCCAGAGTCGAGATGGAACGCTATGGTATCCGGGTGATCAATCCCGAAGGCGAATACCATTCGGCCGACCTGCCAATCATTCTGCCTGAAGTCCGTGGTGTTGTTCTGGATGGGGAAGGGACGTTAATCTGTGACGTGGGTGGGGACGACGTTGGCGCGAGAGTGCTCAGCTCCCTGGCGGACGTCTTCGCGGACAGACCATGCACCATGCTGCAGATCCTCAACGCGAAACGTCCCTTCACGGAGACCGTGGACGGATGCCTCAAGATCGGGCGCGAGATCGAGGCCGCCTCCCGTCTCCGGATTACGGGGCTGGTCTCCAACACCCATCTGCTGGAAGAGACGGATGTCCCGACGGTTCTTGAGGGGCTGCGGCTGGCGCGCGAAGTGGGGCAAGCAGCCAATCTGCCCGTTTCATTTGTGACCGCGGACGAGAACCTGCGGGACGGGCTCGACGCGAACGGCGGATTCGACGTGGAAGCGGTGGGATGCCCCGTTCTGTGGATCAAGAGACGCATGCTTCCGCCGTGGAAGCTGCGAAGCATGACCGACAGGGCTCAGAGGGTTCTCGGGAGAGACCCCGGGCTCGGAAAGAGTGACAGCGTCCGACCCTAGTGCGCTGTCACACCTGACTTTGCGGGTGCCATGGGCAAGCGCCAGCTTGCCCGTGTTGTGCGAGGGTGCTCCACGGGCAAACAAGTTTGCCCATGCCACCCACTAACGAACCCGGACTTTCGGCTGTGACGGACCACTAGGAGCGAGGTGAGAAGGTATGCCAAGGATTGTCGTTGATGAGAAGAGATGCAAGGGCTGCGAACGGTGCGTGGAGGCATGTCCGCAGGGCGTCATCTCCATGTCGGACAAGCTCAACGAGAAGGGGTATTTCTTCGCCGTGCCCAAGGATCAGCCCAAATGCCTGGGGTGCATGCTCTGCGCCATAAGCTGTCCCGACGTGGCCATTGAGGTCTTCGTGCACGGGACGCAGTACCAGTTCGTGGACTATTAGAAGGGGGCTTCGACCATGGCCAAGGTTCTCATGAAGGGATGCGAAGCGATCGGTGAGGCGGCGATCCGCGCCGGCTGCCGCAACTTCTTTGGCTATCCGATCACCCCCCAGACCGAAGTCCCCGAGTACCTCGCCAAGCGCTTTCCCGAGGTGGGAGGCATCTTCGTCCAGGCCGAAAGCGAGGTGGCGGCCATCAACATGCTCTATGGAGGCGCCGGCGTCGGCAAAAGGGTGCTCACAACATCATCGAGCCCGGGGATCAGCCTGATGGCCGAGGGCGTTTCCTACATCGCCGCCTGCCACCTTCCCGTGGTGCTGGTGAACATCATGCGTGCCGGCCCTGGCCTGGGCGGAATCCTGCCGGCGCAGTCCGACTACCTTCAGGCCACGAAGGGACACGGACACGGCGACTACAAGCTTGTGGTGCTGGCACCTTCCTCGGTCCAAGAGGCGGTGGACCTCATCTACGAAGCCTTCGATCTGGCCGACCGCTACCTCACACCGGTGATGGTAATGGGTGACGGCATGATCGGTCAGATGATGGAACCGGTGGAGCTGCCCCCGATGCGCGACCTTGACGACCTCCCGGCAAAGCCCTGGGCCATCACGGGCGCCAAGGGCCGCAAACCCAACATCATCAACTCCCTCTATCTCAAGGAGGAGGAGTGCAACGCCAACAATTGGAAGCTGAAGGAGAAGTACGACGAGATCGAGAGGAACGAGAAGCGTTCCGAGACCTACGCCTGCCGTGGGGAGAAGCTGGACGTGCTGATCGTGGCCTATGGGACGATGGCCCGCATCTGCAAGACGGCCGCGGACGAAGTGAAGAGGGTGGACAAAAAGAAGATCGGTCTCTTCCGTCCCATTACGGTCTGGCCCTACCCTTACGAAGCGCTGGCGAAAGAGGCGCTGAAAGCGAAGACGGTTCTTGTCGTCGAGATGAGTACGGGGCAGATGGTCGAGGACGTAAAGCTTGCCGTGCTCGGGAGGAGGCCGATCGACTTCTACGGGTTGACGGGAGGAATTGTGCCGTCGCCCGACGATGTGGCCGGCAAGCTGAGGGAGATCCTGAAGTGATGCAAGGGCGGATGCCATGAAGAGGATTTTCGGATATCCGGAATCGCTGACGCCGAGCCCCACGCATTACTGTCCGGGGTGCACGCACGGCACGATTCATCGAATGGTGGCCGAGTCGCTGGACGAGCTCGGGCTCCGCGAGCGCACCGCCGGGATCGCACCGGTGGGGTGTTCGGTGTTGGCGTACAACTTCTTCAACTGTGACATGTTCGAGGCTGCTCACGGTCGCGCTCCGGCCGTCGCCACCGGGGCGAAAAGGTGCCGCCCGGACATGATCGTGTTCACGTACCAGGGTGACGGCGATCTGGCATCAATCGGTATGGCCGAGATCATCCACGCCGCCAACCGGGGCGAGAAGATTACCGTTATCTTCGTCAACAACGCGATCTACGGCATGACCGGCGGGCAGATGGCGCCGACGACCATGCCGGGGCAAGTGACCACGACATGCCCCTTCGGCCGCGATCCCAGCCACGAGGGTCATCCGATCCGCGTGGTGGAGTTGCTAAGCATGCTTACGACGCCGGCCTTTCTGGCCCGCGTCGCGGTCCATACGCCCCTTGGGGTGATCGAGGCCAAGAAGGCAATCCGCGAGGCCTTCCGACTCCAGGCGGAGGATGTTTGCTTCACGATGGTCGAGGTCCTCTCCGTCTGCCCCACCAACTGGGGACTGACGGCTGCGGAATCGAACAAGTGGCTCGAAGAGAACATGGTGCCCTACTATCCATTGGGCGTCCTGAAGCGACCTGATTCGGGGGAGGTGCCTATGCCTGAGGCTGTCGCGTCGATGGGGGGAGTGTGACATGCAGACCGAAGTGATCATGTCCGGTTTCGGAGGGCAGGGCCTGATGATGATCGGGAAGCTCCTGGCCTACGCAGGCCTCGATGAGGGTAAAACTGTCACCTGGCTCCCCTCGTACGGTCCGGAGATGCGGGGTGGGACGGCCAACTGCACCGTCGTTGTCGCGGACAAAGCAATCGGGTCTCCGCTGATCACTTCGCCGAAGGCGGCCGTCGTCATGAACCAGCCCTCTCTCGAGAAGTTCGCCCCGATGCTGCGGAAAGACGGAATCCTGGTCATCAACAGCACAATGATTCCGGTGAACTCCGACCGGACCGATATCCGGTCCTTTAGGATCAGGGCCGATGACCTCGCCGCCGAGCTCGGGAGCCGCAGGTCGGCCAACCTTGTCATGCTTGGGGCATACATCGGCCTTGAGGAAGTGGTTTCCCACAAGACGCTCCTTAAGGCAATCGAAAAGACCTTCGCCGAAAAGAAGCAGTTCATCGACGTGAACCGCAAGACGTTCATGAAAGGTTACAAACTGGCCAAGGCAGGAAAGAGCGATGAGTAAGATCTGCATCGATCCCAAAAAGGCCCGGAAGATCCTCGACCGTTATCCCGAGGGGGACAAGACGGGCTTGGTCCATGCCCTCCAGGACATCCAGGCGGAGTTCGGCTACGTTCCCTGCGAGGCGGTCGAGATCCTCTGCGAACACTTACAGGTGCCGATCAGCAAGGCCTTTGCCGCGGCGACGTTCTACAAGGCGTTCAGCCTCGAGCCCAAAGGCGATGTTGTCATCCGCGTCTGCACGGGAACGGCCTGCCACATCCGCGGAGCCCAGATTCTGGTGGACGAGATCTGTGCGGCTCTGGGTATCAGACCGGGCGGGACCACGAAGGACCTCAAGTTCACGCTCGAAACGGTCAACTGTGTCGGAGCCTGCGCCATGGCCCCCGTTGTTGCCCTCAACGGCGACTACCACGGTAATGTTCAGCCGGGGTCCATCACCAAAAAAATACGAGGCGGGAAATAGACGCATGCGCATCAACAGTGCGAAGAGCCTGGCTAGTGCAGCGAAGACGGCACGGGCCAAGCGCGCAAAGATCAAGACGGAAGTGCTGGTCTGCGCCGGCACGGGATGCCTGGCCAATGGAAGCCTCGACGTTGTGAGGTCCTTCGACCGCGCGATCCGGAGCAGAGAGCTTACCGCGAAGCTCGAACTGGGGCTGAAGACCACTGGATGCCACGGCTTCTGCGAGAAGGGCCCCCTCGTAGTGATTCAACCTAAGGGGATCTTCTATAATGGCGTTAAGCCGAAAGATGTGAACGACATTGTTGACAAAACGCTCATAAATGGCGAGGTAATTGAACGCCTTCTGTATCGAGACCCCAATACAAAGAAGAGGGTAGAGCAATATGCGGCGATCCCCTTCTACAGTCACCAGCTCCGCATCGCCCTGCGCAACATCGGGAAAATCGATCCGGGGAGTATTGACGACTCCATCGCTGCCGGTGGCTATGCGGGACTGGCGAGAGCGTTAACAGAAATGACGCCTGAGGAAGTCATCGACACGGTGACAAAATCCGGCCTGCGGGGTCGCGGCGGCGGCGGTTTCCCGACGGGTCGCAAGTGGAATACATGTCGCAGCGCGAATGCGGAGACGAGATACGTCCTGTGCAATGCGGACGAGGGAGACCCGGGCGCGTTTATGGATCGCAGCCTTTGCGAGGGTGATCCACACGCGGTGATCGAGGGAATGATCATCGGTGCCTGGGCCGTTGGAGCCGCAGAGGGCTACATCTACGTACGCGAGGAGTATCCCCTGGCCGTCAAGCACCTTCAACGCGCCATCGAACAGGCTCGCGAGCGTGGGCTTCTGGGAGACGACATCCTTGGCACCGGTTTCTCCTACGACATTAAGATCGCCCGGGGCGGCGGGGCGTTTGTGTGTGGCGAGTCGTCGGCGCTGATGAAATCGGTGGTGGGCGAAGTCGGGGAACCCCGCGCCAAGTACGTCCACTCGGTGATCCGGGGGCTTTTCGACAAGCCGACGGTTCTCAACAACGTGGAGACCTGGGCCAACGTGCCCTGGATCATCGCCGAAGGGGCTGACAAGTTCACGGCACTGGGCACTAAGACCAGCACCGGAACCAAGGCGTTCTCACTGGTGGGGAAGGTGAAGAATACCGGTCTCGTCGAGGTGCCCATGGGGATCACGCTCCGGGAGATTATCTTCGACATCGGCGGCGGGATCATACGGGACCGACCATTTAAGGCCGTGCAGACCGGCGGGCCGTCGGGCGGCTGCCTGCCCGAGAGCAAGCTCGATTTGCCCGTTGACTTCGACACGCTGACCGACGCCGGCTCCATGATGGGATCGGGCGGCATGATCGTCATGGACAACCGGACCTGCATGGTAGACGTGGCCCGTTATTTCCTGAAGTTCCTGGTCGACGAGTCTTGCGGCAAGTGTGTCCCCTGCCGCGAAGGGGTCCATCAGCTTCACCAGATTCTTGAGGCCGTCTGCCGTGGTGACGGGAAACCGGGTGACGTCGAGAAGATCGAAGCCTTAAGCGACGTTATCGTGAAGGCATCTCTTTGCGCGTTAGGGAAGTCCGCGCCGAACCCGGTTCTGAGCACCCTGCGCTACTTTCGCGAGGAGTACGATGCCCACATCCATGATCGGAAGTGCCCGGCCGGTGTGTGTCGTGATCTCTTTACGTTCCGGATCGTAGAGGAGAAGTGCACGGGTTGTGGTCTGTGTGCCAAGGCGTGTCCTGTGGATTGCATCGTCGGGGAGCTGAAGAAGGTTCACTGGATCGACGGCAAGAAGTGCACGCGGTGTGGTGCCTGCCGCAACGTCTGCCCCGTCGATGCCGTAGAGGTGGTTTGATGACAACCGAGAAAACGATCAACCTCGAGATTAACGGCCGGTTCTTCCAGGGGAAGGATGGAATGACCATTTTGGAAGTGGCCAGGCGGGAAGGGATTCCGATCACGAGTCTCTGCCACCACGATGCCCTGGAGCCGTCAGGAGCCTGCCGCCTGTGCATGGTGGAAATTACACACCCCAACTGGGGCGGGTGGAAGGGGCTTGTTACAGCCTGTCTATACCCCATCGAGGAGGGGCTCCAGGTCACCACTGACAACGAGGAGATCAGGAAGGTCAAACGGACCATCCTTGACCTACTGCTGGCCAGGTGCCCCAAGTCCGAGGTTATTCAGAAGCTGGCGGCGGAATACGGCGTGACAACCACGTCATACATTAAGAACGAGGTTGAGACGACGTGCATCCTCTGCGGATTGTGCGTGCGCGTCTGCGAGGCCAAAGGGTGCAGGGCCATCAGCGCCGCCGGGCGAGGGATCGGCAAGGCCATCGCGATCCCCTTCAAGCAGCCGCCTCCCGACTGCATCGGCTGCGCAAGTTGTGCCCATATCTGCCCCACGAACACGATTCAATACAGGGATGAGGGGTACGTGCGTAAGATTTGGGGCCACTCGTTTGAGATGGTGAAGTGCGCGAGCTGTGGGCGCCCGGTCATGCCGGAAACACAGCTCGAGTTTGAGGCGAAGAGGTCGGGTCTGGACCCCGACTACTTCAGGACGTGTCCGGCCTGTTCCCGGCGAAACACCATAGAGACCATCAGGTCCTCTTTTGAAATGAAGGCTGTTGCACCCGGCAATCTCGCCGAAGTCGCCCGCTAAGTAAGGAAACGCCATGGAGAAGACACTGGTGATCACGCCTTCCCGCTGCACGGCCTGCAGGACCTGCGAACTGGCCTGCTCCTTCAGGCATGCTTTCGCGGGCGGACTCGGCATCTCACGCATCCGGGCCTTCATGTTCGGCGAGGGCAAGAACCAGATTCTCACCTGCTTTCAGTGCGACGAGGCGGCCTGTGTCAAGGTCTGCCCGGTCGAGGCCTTGACCCGAAACGAGTCCACCGGTGCGATCGAGGTGGACGAAAACCGCTGTATCGGCTGCGGCCTCTGTTCCATCGCCTGCCCCTTCGGGCATATGAACCATAACGAACGCACCGGGATTGCCGTCAAGTGCGACCTTTGTGGTGGCGAACCGGTCTGTGCAGCATTCTGTCCCTCCCGGACGCTGGAGTACAAATAGCCGTCAAAAGGTTGCGGGGTCTGTGACAGTTCCGGCCGGGATGGGTACGCCCGATCCGAACCGCGCCCGTAAGGGAGCGGCCAATCCGAACCGCGACCGTAAGGGAGCGGGGCGGGTGGCATGCCAAAGCCGTAGGCGCCGGCATGGACTCCCGGCGGACGATGCGGCATGGCGGCGCTTCGCTTGGGGTCTGTGACGGTTTAGGCGGACGTGTTTTGGCGTGTAGGCAGTCCCGGAGGGACGGAAGAAAGTAGCCCAGGGCGTAAGCCCTGGGATGTGAGGGCACCTGTGAACGGAAAGCCCCGTAGGGGCGGCGGA
>JBARRC010000367.1:0-2183 GCA_049644045.1 Phycisphaerae bacterium | reverse complement strand
TCTGATCGGGCGTACCCATCCCGCCGGAAGTGTCACGGACCCGGCGCCGGGTCGTGATACCCGTTGTCGGTTCACACGGCCCGGCAAAGCTGCATCGTGCCACGCTGTCGCCCCAAGCAGTACACTGGCAGCAAGCTGCTGGTGGCACCCGACTTTTCAAACATGCTCTGAGATACGGTGGCGCGATTGTCGCGTGCGAGCCGAGAACCAACATCAGGAAGGAGATTGGACCGTGAAGAAACACACCGGATACGTTCTTTTGGCTGGGTTCTTGCCTTTGGTGTCGCTGGCGGGGTGCGATGCCCTCTCGGATATTCTGCTGCCGTCAACCGTGATGGTGTCACTGGTCAACGAGTCCCCGGACTATGACGTTGAGGTGACGCTGTTTTACCACGACGAGGACGACATCCCCGAGATTGTGCTGACCGAAATCGGCACGGAGCGCAACTACACCATCAAGCCCGGTGAGACGGTCAGTTTCACGCGGGACTGCGACGATCTCCAGGCCATTATCATCGAGGATGCCGAGCTACAAACGGGTCTTTTCCGTCCGGACACGCATAGCGGCGTGCTTCGCATCGACGAGAACTTCGAGTGCGGCCAGGAGATCGTGTTCACCTTCACGCATTCCGATGTGCTCCTGGACTTGGACTTCGGTGTGTTACCGACCGTCCGGTGGCGGGCTGTGAATAGCGAATAGCGAATGGTGAATAGCGAATAGCGAATGGTGAATAGCGAATTAAGAAGCTGATCGGATGACATCCTTCGCTATTCGCTATTCATAATTCGCTATTCTCTTTATCGGCTGGTGACGTAATGACCGCATCACGGATCGCCAGTTCGCGGACCAGAAGCGTCAGCTCGCGTCGGATGCGGCGCAGCCGGACGTAGACCATCAGAAAGCCGATCATCATGACCACGACGGCGGAATAGAGGACTAGGTCTGCGCCGCGACCGATGCCCAGGGTTTTCGCGACGACCCCGGTCATGCCGGGCCAGGCGATCGCAACGCCGGCACCAAGCCAGACCACGGCCCAGATCAAGCACTCACGCCTTGCGGCCCAGCCTCGCAGCATCGCAACCAGGCTGAGAATAAACAGAGACCCCACAACGATCATTGCGAGAATCTGAAAGAGGTTCATTGCAGAATCCTCCCGAGTAAATAGTGCAACGCGATTCGGATGGCGCCGCGTGACGATTGCCCCTTCTTGAGCGAATAGTCGGTGTAGCGAATCTTCACCGGCACCTCCTTGAACGGAAGCTCCGAGGCCCTGATCTGGTCGATCAGCTCACTGGCGTGGGCCATGCGATCAAGGGTGATGTTGATCTTTTGCGCCGCCCGACGAGAAAACACTCGAAATCCATTATGCGCATCGGTGACGTTCACGCGGTTCACCATCCGCGTAAACAGCACGGCCAGTCGCAACATGCGTCGCCGCGAGGCGGGGATGTTCTCCGCTTTGCCCAAGAATCGCGAGCCCAGGGTAATCTCGCACTCGCCCCGGCAGATCGGTTCAACCATGGATGCAATGTCTTCGACCCGATGTTGCCCGTCTGCGTCGAACGTCACGATAAACTCGGCGCCGCGCAACAGGGCGAACTTGATCCCGGTCTGCAAGGCCGCCCCCTGCCCGCGATTGATGGCGTGGCGGATGACATAGGGGGCACATCGCTTCGCCGTCTCGAAGGTGTCATCCGTGGAGCCGTCGTCGACCACGACGACGTGTGGATACTCGGCGCGAACCTCCCGCACCACCTGTTCGATGCAGGGACCCTCGTTGTACGCCGCCATGACGACGAACGTAGCCTCGCGTACCTCGCCAGGCAGTCGCACAACCACGGGGCTCGCGGCGTCGCTCATGTTATTCATCATGCTGACCGATGCGCAAGAAGCTGTCGAGGACCGCCCCGGTCTCGACGTGCAATCGCGGGGCAACGATCTCGCCCTTGAACCAACCCGTTTTCTTGATGCTCACCTTCCCGCGGGCGGTGACGTGACCTTGCACCTTGCCCTTTATGGTCAGATTGCGGACCTTAATCGGTGCCACCACATGACCCTTTCGTTCGACCGCGATATCCCCGCAGGTGGAGAAGTCGCGAACGGCATAATAGCTTCGAATCTTGAAGTCTTCGAGGATCAGGCGCTTTTTGCAGTGCGGACAGAAGACCGACATCGCCCGGCG
>JBARRC010000366.1:0-1813 GCA_049644045.1 Phycisphaerae bacterium | reverse complement strand
TCCCGAGCACGTGCGGCAACTCGAAGAGCAGGGCATTGAGCCGATCGATATGATCGTGGTGAATCTCTACCCGTTCGAGAAAACGGTCGCCGATCCAGACTGTACGTTCGAGCAGGCCATCGAGATGATCGACATCGGCGGGCCTTGCCTGCTCCGTGCGGCGGCGAAGAATCATCATAGCGTCGTGGTGCTTTCGAGTCCCGACCAGTATCAACCGTGTTTGACCCTACTCCAAGAGCAGGGAGCCATTGACGCGCGCCGGCGGATGGATTTCGCGTCGACGGTCTATGGCGCCACCTCCGCTTACGACGATGCGATAACCGGGTTCTTCCATGACCTCGTGACTTCCGATGACCGCGAGCCGGCATCGCGTCATCGTGAGCCCGACCAGACGTTGCCGACTGTGGCTGACTGGGATGCCTCTTTGGAATCAAACCTGCGGTATGGAGAGAATCCGCACCAACAGGGGGGCATCTACGATGCTGTCCTGGGTGACTGTGACAATGGAATCAAATCCGGCGGCTTGATCCGAAGTCAGGTTCTCGGGCCCGAGATGTCCTTTAACAACTACGTGGATGCCAGTGCTGCGTTGGAGCTGTGCAAGGAGCTGTCGAGGGAACTTGCGGTGAAGCCTGCAAAGGAGCATTGGGGGAAGCATGTGGGACCGGCTTCCCAGCCGGTCAGCCGGCGCGTAAGCGCACAGCGACACACAGAACGTCATCTCCCGCACATCGAGGATCCCGGGGCGCACTATTTCCTTACGTTCCGACTCCGGGTGGGAACACTCACACCGGCGGAACGACGCATTGTGTTGGAAAGTTGCAAGTATTGGCATCGCAAGAAGATGACGCTTCACGCCTGCGTCATCATGCCCGATCATGTCCACATGATTGTCACGCCGCATGAGGTGGCCCCCGGTGAATGGGTTGCCCTTGGTGAGATTCTCCACAGCATCAAGAGCTATTCAGCGCAGGAAGTGAACAAGCGGCGACGGTCGCGCGGTGCACTCTGGTTGGATGAAACCTGGGACCGGATCATCCGAAACGAACGAGAATACGAACAGCGCTGGGAATACATCGAGCACAACCCGGAGAGGATAGGCCTTGGCCGGGACTACGAATGGCTCTGGGTGAACCACCGTGCGTGGGACGACTTGGCTGAGTTTGACCGGCTGGGAAGCCGGTCCCACACACCCAGGCAGCAAGACTTTACCGTCGTGTTTGTCAAACACACCAATGCGTGCGGTGTCGGAGTTGCTCAGGAGTTGGTCGAGGCATATCGGCGTGCCTATCTGGGCGACCCCAACGCCGCGATGGGCGGGGTCCTCGCGTGCAATTTCGATGTCACATCTGAGTTTGCAGCGGCTGTGATGGAGACCTACGCTCGCTGGGGGAAGGAAGCCGGCGCGGGTGGTTTCTTTGTCGAGGTGTGGGTCGCACCTTCTTTCGACGATGAGGCCGTTCGGGTCATCCAAGCGAAAAAGAAATGGGGTGAGCGGGTGCGACTGCTGGCTGTTCAAAACATGCCCTCACCACCGAACGAGAATGAGCTCGATTACAAGAGGATCACCGGCGGAATGGTTGTACAGACGCGCGACACGGTCGGCCTGAATGAAGATGAATGGAAGGTGGTCACCAAGCGCTCGCCCGGCGAATCGGAGATGGCTGACATTTGCCTCGCCTGGCTGATCTGCAAACACACCAAGAGCAACGCGATCACCATCTGCAAGGACGGCATGTTGATCGGCAACGGGGCCGGGCAGGCGTCACGGGTGATGAGTTGTCGGATCGCGACCTGGCTTGCCAAAGAGAAT
>JBARRC010000365.1:0-4929 GCA_049644045.1 Phycisphaerae bacterium | reverse complement strand
TGGTCGTCAAGGCGGCGCTCGATACCCACACGTACGATACCGGCGTCAAGGTCACCAACGAGGAAGTAGTCCGACTCAGATTGGTGCCTCATTCATTCCATGGCGAGTGGAACTACACCGTATCCCCCCGGCGGAACACTTGACCAGGTGCTTGTTGAGCGCGCCCTTACGTCGTTCAGAACCCCTGTTCTCAGATATGATCCATGAGCGGAGAGGTTTGTGGACAGCAGACGCTGTCCGGGTGGGAATCATGATCTGCTTCTTCGATCTCCGTCGAATCCAAAAACCGCATGTGCGCGTCCTCGTACCGACCGGCCGTCCGATCCAGTCGGCGCCCTCGCATCCGGCGACCATTCGGAAGCAGCAGTTGTCGATGATGAAGCAACCAGAGGCCTCACCGGCCACGGTCACTTCGACGCATCCGCCACACTGGCGCACGCCAACGATGGTCCCCTTGCAGAACATCATCGTGCCACCTCCTGGCACCAATCAGCCAGCGCGATGGCCAGCTCTGGCGCTCTCTCTTTGGCAAGCTCGATCAGCTTGGCCAGAAAGCTGTGGTAATTGACGTCCTCGAGGTCTTCGAAGAGCTTGCGGACCTGCGTTGCTGTCCATTGCCTTGGCAGAACGGTGTACTTCGCCCATGCGTCGCGCAGCGAGTCTGTCGCCAGCCACTCGTCGTCGAAGTCGCTGCCATCGCGTTCCTTGTACGCCGTGCGATAGATCTCGCGGGCCGTGATGCCGGCAAGCTCTTGCCTGGCGAACTCATCCGCGAGCCACATGATGCAGCCTTCGGAGGTCTCGCCCTCTTCCTCCCAGTCGTGGCTGGTCCCATCGTCGCGCTGGACATGATGAACGATCGGTGGGTCGTATCGCCACACGAAGTGCCAACCCATGCCCAATCGGTGCGGCCGAACGTCTGTTCGCCGCGATGTGGTTGTCTGTACTTGCTCTTGCGTTTTCACTTTGATGTCTCCATCTGACCGCGTGTTGTTTGTTGGCAACGCGCACCAGACGCGGTCTGCCTGGTGTCGCGTTGGAGGTAGTGTCAAGGCTGAGTTGAAGGCAAGATCAACGAAAGTCACGAGAAAGGTGTGGAAGCTCCGTCACGGAGTGCTCGATGTCTTCAAACTCCCTCACTAAAACATGGACGACACTTTCTCGCCGCTCTACTCGCCCTCTGGCGATAACGAGCTTGGCGTACGCGACAGCACTTCGATAACGTTTGTAAACCCGCGGCCGAACGATGAGGTCCACCCGTCCGGTTTCATCTTCAAGTGTCATGAACATAACACCCTTGGCCGTGCCCGGCCGTTGACGGAAAAGCACCATGCCGGCAACGGCTACCGAACGCCCAAACGGAGAGCGGCGTTCGTCTTTTGCCTCAGCCGCTGTTACCACACACCTCTCTGTGAGCATCGACCGAATAAACGAAACCGGGTGGGCTTTGAGCGAAAGGCCGAGGGTTTGATAGTCTTGTACGACTTGGAGAGATTGAGAAATCGGTGGAAGGGCCACGGGTTGCGTTTCCTGGGCAATCGGGTCGAAGAGTGGCAACGGCCTGCCATGAAGGGTTTCAAGCTCCCAGAGGGCATGCTGGCGGTCGAGGTGCATTGAATGAAACGCATCCGCGAGGGCAAGAGTACGAAGCGACGAGATGGAAACCCCACTTGCCAGCCACAACTCGAAAGGTGTAGCCAATGGTCCACGCTCCCTCACCGTTTTGACGATAGCCCGCGCGTTATCTTCTCGCAGGCCTTTGACCATTCGCATGCCGAGACGAAGGACTCGACCCTGATCTTCCAGCGTGCAATCCCAATCGCTTCTGTTTACGTCAACCGGCCGGACCTCTACGCCGTGGTCTCGAACATCTCGAACAATCTGAGCGGGGGCGTAGAAGCCCAAGGGCTGGCTGTTGAGCAGGGCCGCCGCGAAGACCGCCGGGTAATAGCATTTGAGCCACGCGGAGGCATAGACGAGCAAGGCAAAGCTTGCTGCGTGCGATTCGGGAAACCCGTATTGGCTGAAACCCCTAAGCCGTTTGAAGCACCATTCGGCAAACTCACGGCTGTAGCCGTTGTGCAGCATGCCCCCGATGAAACGAGACGGATACCGCGCGATGTCGTCTTTGCTTGTCCAGGCGGTGATGGCTCGGCGAAGCTTCTCGGCTTCTCCCGGCGTGAAGCCCGCGGCTTTGACCGCCAACGCCATCACCTGTTCTTGAAAGAGCGGCACGCCCAAGGTCTTTCCGAGAACCTCTTTGATGATCTCGTCGGGATACTCAACTGGTTCCTCACCGTTACGCCTGCGAAGGTACGGATGGACCATGTCACCAACGATGGGGCCTGGGCGAACGATGGCGACCTCGATCACGAGGTCGTAGAAGCATCGTGGCTTGAGCCGCGGAAGCATGGTCATCTGAGCCCGCGATTCGATCTGAAACACACCCAAGGTATCCGCCGTGCAAACCATGTCGTAGACGGCGGGGTCTTCGGCGGGGATCGTGGCGAGTGTAAGTTTTCGACCATGGTGCTGCTCGACGAGTTCAAAGCCTTTTCGCAGGCACGTGAGCATCCCAAGGCCCAGCACGTCCACCTTGAGCATGCCCATCGCGTCGATGTCGTCCTTGTCCCACTCAATCACGGTTCGATTCTTCATAGCGGCGTTCTCGATGGGCACCAACTCGCAGAGGGGACCCCGAGTGATGACAAACCCGCCGACGTGCTGGGAAAGATGGCGTGGGAAGCCGGTGATCTCGTGGGCGACCTGGATGAGCAATCTGATGGTTGTATCGGTCGGGTCAAAGCCCAAGGCGTCAAGTTGAGCGGCCACACTGCCGGCTTGTGAATCGGCAAAGGGGTTCTTTTCCCAGCGGTCAACCCGTTTGGCGATCCGGTCTACGGCATCCAGTGAGAGCCCAAGAACCTTGCCGACATCACGAACCGCACTCCGTCTCCGGTAAGTAATCACCTCGGCGGCCAGACCGGCCCGATCTCGACCATACTTGTTGTAGATGTATTGAATGACCTCTTCCCGGCGTTCGTGCTCAAAGTCGATGTCGATATCCGGCGGTTCGTCTCGCTCGCGGCTTACGAATCGCTCAAAGAGCACGTCGATCCGGTCTGGGTCCACGGAGGTGACGCCGAGACAGTAACAAACCGCGGAGTTGGCCGCCGCGCCCCTGCCCTGGCAGAGAATGCCTCGTGAACGAGCGAAGGAAACCAGGTCGTGAACGGTCAGAAAATACGGGGCGTAGTTGAGCTCGTCGATAAGCGAGAACTCGTGCTCTATTTCCTTCTGTACCTTAGGTGAAATGCCTTTCGGGTAGCGTTTTCGAGCACCTTGCCAGGTGAGTTTTTTGAGGTAGGCCATCGGCGCCATTCCCGGCGGACAGGTCTCATCGGGATACGTGTAGCAGAGCTGGTCGAGACTGAAGTGTTGAGTGCGCTCGGCAATCTCGATGGTTCGTGCGATGGCCTTAGGGTAATCGGAAAAGAGCCGGATCATCTCCTTCGGCTTTTTGAGATAGCGTTCGCCGTTGGGAAAGAGTCGAAACCCCGCTTCCGGCAACATGCACCGGTGCCGAACGCACGTCATCACGTCCTGGAGCAGCCGGCGAGCGGGGACGTGGTAGTAAACGTCATTTACCGCTACCAATGGAACGTTCAGGTATTCCGAGAGCGCTGCCAACCGCCGCACCCGCTCTTGATCGCCGGGACCGTACAGGCGTGTGGTGGCCAGCGAAAGTCGGTCGTCATCGAACACCCGCCTCAGGAGGCGGAGCTCGTTTGCTGTGTCCTGCGTAACCCTCGCCGGTGGGAGGATGACTGCGATCAATTCCTCGTTATGCTCCATAAGGTCGTCAAGCGTAAGAAAGCACTGCCCCTTCGGTGCGCGCCGCTTGCCCAGGGTAAGCAGCCGGCAAAGTCGGCCGTAAGCCTCGCGGCTCGTTGGATACACGAGGATTGAAAGCCAATCCGGCTCCGTGAATGCAAGCCGGCAGCCAACCATGAACTGGATGTCCACCTCCTTGGCAGCGACGTGAGCGCGAACGATGCCCGCAAGCGTGTTGCGGTCGGTGACGGCAATGGCCCGGTAGCCGAGTTCTGCCGCCCGGTAGACAAATTGGTCCGGGTGACTCGCCCCGGTGAGAAACGTAAAGTTGCTGGTGACGGCCAGCTCGACATAGGGTGTGTGACCGTGTCGCCGGGGTCCGATTGGCGACTCGGGAGCGAAATGCTTAGTTGCCGGCCGACTCGTGTACGGGTGAGCATGAGCTTTGGGGTCCGGCAGGTCCGGCATCTCGGTCTTCCTTGCTTAAGCCCACTCACCGTGTACAAACCAACGCCCGGATTCCCGCTCTCGAAAGAGCCAAAGCCAGCGTCCATGCTCGTCCTGAACCTCGTAATAATCGCGGACAAGGGGCGAACCACCACGATCAGGCTGGCTGCTGGTCCACCACGGAAGTGTTATTCGTTCGGGGCCGTAACTGGATCGAATGGCACAGGCCTGCCTTCGCCACGCAAGCCACGCCGGTGGACCATCCGGCACAAGGGCGACGACCCTTACCGGCTCGGGAACCGCAAACAATCGCGATGGGCGACTGGCAGCGTAGATGTGCGTTCTGCACGAAATCACCTTACGGCCTGGTTCCTTGGAACGGGTATCTTGCTTTGCCGTTGATAGGAAGGCCTGCTCGGGTACATACGTCTCGACCGGTTGGGCTTCGGTGACGGCGTTCGTGCCGAAGCGGTCAATCAGTTGGTCAAGCAACTTGCCCAATAGAGCACCATCGCCGGTGTGGTCTACCGATGACACCTGAGACCACAGTTCCATCTGCTCATGGCCGACACGTTCTGTGCGTGTTGCTTGCAGCCGAACTTCCTCCACTCCGTAACCGAGATTCATCCGTTCAAGCTTGGGCTTAAG
>JBARRC010000364.1:0-2348 GCA_049644045.1 Phycisphaerae bacterium | reverse complement strand
GGCGGCGATCTTATCGCGGGTGCGCTCGGCGCTGATATCACGCTCGAACTGGGCGAAGGAGAGCAGGATGTTGAGCGTCAGCCGGCCCATCGAGTCGGTGGTGTTGAAGTGCTGGGTCACGGAAACGAAGTGGACCTGGCGGTCCTCGAAGAGCTTGATGATGCGGGCGAAGTCGAGCAGCGAACGGCTGAGCCGGTCGACCTTGTAGACCACCACGCAGTCGACACGGCCGTCCTCGACGTCGTCGAGTAGCTGCCGGATGGCCGGTCGCTCGATGTTCCCGCCGGTAAACCCGCCGTCGTCGTAGCGTGTAGGGATGACCTGCCAACCGAGCGCTTTCTGGGAGGCGATGTATGCCCCGCAGGCCTCGCGCTGGGCGTCGAGGGAGTTGAAGGCTTGGTCGAGGCCCTCGCTGGTCGACTTGCGCGTGTAGATGGCACAGCGGATGATTCGAGCGCTTTCGGCCGTTCGATCGGTTGTTTCGGAGGTGTGCTGGCCGGCGCCGCTCTCGCGATGGATCCTATGTCGGGGCATCGGTCAACGCTCCTGACGCACAATTCCGAAAAAGAGCAGTCCGTTCCAATGGGCGCCGGTGACGGCCTTGGCGATGGCGCTGAGCGACCGAAAGCGACGGCCTTCGTACTCGAAGCCCGATTCGAGAACGCGAACGATGATCGCCCCGCCTTTGTAATCGCGGCTCAGCACATCGCCCGGCTTGGGGAGCCGGATGTCGCGGCGCGCGGGCCGGCCCTTACGTCCGGCGGAAGCATTCGAACCGCCACCCCGCGCCCGGGCGGCCAGCTTGCCGAGCGGGTCGAGCGACTCCATCAGTTCCCGAAGCCTGTGTTGAGCCTCGTCCGAAAGGACTTCGAACGGCGTTCGGCGGCGTTCAGGTTGGGTAGCACGCGACTCCACGATCGTTATAGGGGTCGAACCTCGCCCCCAGATCAAGGCCGGTTGGCGAGCATTGCCCCGGAATCTGGCGGCATTCCGGCAACGCCGGAGCAATTGTGCGTGACCGATGAATCCCGTTGGCCAGAATGGCGGTCAACTCGCCCAGACGCTCACGTGGTGTATGACTAAATGCGTCATCGGGCGCGGGTCGCATGGGCGTTGCCTCCGCTTGCCCTTGACTCGCCACCGCGAGCTTCGCTCGCCGACCGCAAAGCGGTCGTTGCCGCCATGCGGCAGGCGACGTGTCAAGGGTGCGCCCACGCCGACGTGCGCTCCGCGCCCGGCCGGTCGTCCGGCGATAATGCCGATGCTGCTGCCAGCTCGATGCGGCGGTCTACCTGATAAGTGCGCGAAACCGGTTCGAGTTGTCACCGGGCTGCGAACGCAACCCCGCGTAAACCAAACCGGGCTGTCAACCGCGAGAGGCCGAGAGTTTGAGAGTTTCGTACGCGGAGGCGGGCGTAACCGTCGGGGTTGCGATCGGGCCGGCGAATGTGGCGTTGCAAACAGAGTGCGCGGCGGCCTCCGGAGAACCACCAAAGGGCCGCAAACTCCGAGAGATTCCGCCGGTCGCATCGGAAGGCCGGAATCGCCCGGTTGCGTTAACAAAAAAGCCACCGACTTTTGGTGGCCGGGTGACCTCCACGTCCGCTCTCGACATCGACAAAACCGGCTGATTGGAATCAGTCCTGCTGTTAGAGACTCTAAGCGTGCGGCACCGTTCGATAGGTCAGACTTGCTCGAATGAATCCGAATGATACGCCAGCATCCAATTCGGCATCCCACCCTCTCGTAGCGTTAATTGAAAGCGCAGGGGAATCTCTGCCTCCCGCTGGGTCACCGGGGTCTCCGTCACCGCGATGCCATCGGGCATCCGGCTCGCCAGACAATGAACTGTCACGTCCTCAACAAAACAAACAAGCCGGTCCAAAACGAAAGAGACGAAGTCTGTTACTCTTTGGCCCTGGATTTCCGGCTCCTCGGCGCGAATCGCCCCTCCGACCTGACTGTACGTCACCTTCGGAAGTGCCCATCCTTCGTGTTCCATCGCGTTCCTGCAACTCATTAACCGTTCGGACCACTTTCGAGTCTCCACGATGTACGCCGCGAGTTTCGGATCATTTCCCTTGAGAACATTTGTTCCAGTCTCGAACGCCTGCTCCCTTTGAAAAAGGAAACCGATATCCTTCCCTAGCTCTTTCGCTACCGCTTGCATCCCACCCTTCAGCGCCCGCACCGCACTGTTCACGAATGTCTCGGCTTCCTTTCGCAGCTCGTCATCGATCGACTCGCTCACATGAATAGCGCTTCCGCGCGCTTTTGCGATTTCCCCCCTTGCGACCCTGCCCAGATGCTCGCCTAATAGCTGGTTGATACGTCGCGAAGCGCTACGT
>JBARRC010000363.1:0-1937 GCA_049644045.1 Phycisphaerae bacterium | reverse complement strand
GTACGGATGCGTCCGCGGCGGCGGCCCGATTGATCATATCATTCAGCTTGTGCATCACGGCGCTTTCACCGATGATGCCCTCAAAGAGCTGTGTCTCAGCCACCGCCTGGCGGAGACGCTTGACCTCCTCACGCAGGGCACGGTGATCGATCGCCCGGCCGAGAGTCACCGCAAGGTGCTCAATCTCGACGGGTTTGGTGATGAAGTCGTACGCCCCCGATCGAATCGCACCGATGGCCGTGTCCAGACTGCCAAAAGCCGTAATCACGATCACGGGAATGTCCGGCCGCTCCTGATTGATCCGTCCGCAGAGCTCGAGCCCGCTCATCCCCTGCATTCTCAGATCGGTGACGACTACATCAAACTCGGCCGATGCCACCACATCCAGCGCCTCTTCGGCTACGGTCTTGGTGGTGACATCGAAACCGCGCGTGTGTAGACCGTCCCGTAAGGTGGCACACATCTCGGGGTCATCATCGACGATTAAGACACGGCCTGACACTGGCTGGTCTCCGCTGGCAGGTAAACGTAGAAACAGGTTCCATTGCCGACCTCGCTGTGGACCTCAATGTGTCCGCCATGCTCCTGAACGATGTCCGCAGCAACCGATAGGCCCAGGCCGGTTCCCCCGTCTGCGGCCTTGCTGGTGAAGAACGGCTCGAACAAGTGCTTGAGATTGTCCGGAGGGATTCCAATGCCCTCATCCCGGACGGACACGCGCAGCATTCGCGGGCCCTGCTCCTCGCTCCGGAGTCCATCGTCGGACGGAGCGGGCTCAATCCCAATCGTAAGATCGCCTCCCTCCGGCATGGCCTGGATGCCGTTGAGAACCAGGTTCGACAGCACCTGGCCTATCTGGCCCCGGTCGACCGCGGCGATCAGCGGCTGCTCGGGCAGCTCCGTATTCAGACACACGCCTGCTTTCCTGGCTTCAGGCTCCAGCAACTCGGCCGTCTGCCGGATCAGGTTGCGCAGATCAGTCGCGGACTTGCTCGGAGCCTGGCGACGTGCGTAACTTAGCAACTGCCGGATGGCGGCCGAAATGCGCGTTGCCTGATCGGCGATAATGCCGGCATACTCGCGGGCGCGATCCTCCTGCAGGTCCTCGTCAGCGATCATCCTGGCACGAGCCAGGATGATGTTCAGCGGCGTGCCCAGTTCGTGTGCTATCCCCGAGGCCAGGTTGCCGACGGTCGTAAGCCGTTCGGCGTGGCGCAGCTGCTCGGTCGTGGTCCTGCGGGCTGACACCTCCGCGATCAGACGCTGTTGTGCGTCGGCAAGCTGATCGGACATCGCATTCAGCTCGCCGGCCAGTTGCCCAAGCTCGTCGCGCGGACTGATCTCAAGCCGCCCCGACAGATTACCTGCTGCCACGCGACGCGCCTTGTCGATGAGCAGGCGGACCGGGCGACCGACAACCAGGGCACCTAACGCCATCGTGAAGAGCCCGCAGAGCAGGAGAATGACGATCGTCACGATCGCGGTTCGGACGAGGGTTGTTCTGACGTAGGCTTTCTCATCCGCGAGCGATTCTGAAAGCTCGATGGCACCGAGGCGCCCGGTGGGTGTGACACTTGCAACATAGGTACAAGCGCAGTCGTGTCCGCCTTCCTCGACACGCGCATACGTCACGTCCCCGCTGGCTTTCAGTTGGGTGATCTGCTCGCGCGCAGCTCGCGGGCCGGCTGGCGCGCCCTGCACCGCGTCCGGCCAGACCCAGCGGATGAGCACATGCCCCTTACCTTCGTTTAGCTCATCAACGTATGCGAGCGCCGCCTCCTCTCCGGCGAGCCGCCAGATAGTCTGGACGGCGGCAGCGAGATCGGCTCCTGCAAGTTCATGGTCGCGTCGAATCTCTCGCTCAAAAAGGCCGATCTCGCGCTGGACCCTCAGGTAGGCGGCAACGCCCGAAACGACAAAGACGCAAAGGGTGATCC
>JBARRC010000362.1:0-1937 GCA_049644045.1 Phycisphaerae bacterium | reverse complement strand
TCGCTGGCCAAGGAGCTCGGCAAGCGAAAGATTACCTGCAATGTGGTCGCTCCAGGGTTCATCGCAACGGACATGACAGCCGACTTGCCGGAAAAGTTGAAGGCGTCGATCAAGGAAATCATCCCACTGGGACGACTCGGCGAGGTGGAGGAGGTGGCCGAGGCCGTCGCCTTCCTGGCGGGCGACACAGCCTCCTACATCACCGGGCAGGTATTGGTGGTTGACGGGGGCATGCATATGTAAATATAGTTGCCACGCGGACATTCGCAGGCTACTATTCGCGAAACCGCAAGACGCAGGATCGGGGCGTGGCAGCGTCTGAGGGTCGCATCTGGAGGAATAAGTAGTGCCTACTGTTGCTGAAATAGAAGACAAGGTCATTCAGATCGTCAGCGAGCAGATGAGCGTCGACAAGAACGAGATTTCTCGTAACACCTCGTTCGTCAACGACTTGAACGCGGACTCGCTCGACACCGTCGAATTGGTCATGGAGCTCGAGGATGAATTCGATCTGACGATCCCCGACGAGGAGGCTGAAAAGCTCAAAACCGTCGGGGAGGCCATCGGGTATATCCAGAAGCACCTCGAGGGCAAGTCCTAGCCCCCTGGCCCGGTAATACCGATGGCTGAACGCCGTATCGTAGTCACCGGGATGGGAACGGTTACGCCGTTCGGCGTATCTGTCGACCGTTTTTGGGACGGTCTTGTCGATGGGCGATCCGGGTTGACACCCATAACGCTGTTCGACACGACGGAGTTCGACGTGCGCATCGGCGGCGAAGTCCCCGCTTTCGACGCGACCGAGTATCTCGACCGCAAGGCTATCAAACGCCTCGACCGGTACGCGCAATTCGCAATGATCGCCAGCGAGGAGGCGTTCAAAGCATCCGGCTTGGACCTTGAACGCGAAAACCCGCACCGGATAGCCGTTATCTTCGGCTCCGGAATCGGTGGGATGAATGAGCTGGAACAGCAGTTCTCCCGGTTGATGCGCAAAGGTCCCGGCAAGGTTTCCGCGTTCACGATCCCCAAACTAATGGTCAATGCCGCCAGCGGCAACATCTCTATTGCCTACGGCGCGAAGGGAAACAGCGTCGCCGTCAGTAGCGCGTGTGCGTCGGCCACTCATGCGATGGGGGTGGCGCTGGAGCACATTCGCCGTGGCGAGGCGGACATCGTGTTCACCGGGGGATCGGAAGCGGCGTTGACTCCGTTGGGGCTGGCGGCGTTCGCCTCCATGAGGGCTTTGAGTACGCGCAATGAGGATCCTGCCCGTGCCAGCCGCCCGTTCGACCGTGACCGGGATGGCTTTGTGCTCGCGGAAGGCGCCGGCGCGCTTATCTTTGAAGAGCTCGAACACGCCAAACGGCGCGGCGCCCTCATTCATGCGGAAATCATCGGGTTTGCATCCTCTTCGGATGCCGACCACCTTACGCAACCTTCAGAGAACGGGGAGGGTGCGGCCGAGGCAATGCGCCTTGCCGTTAAGGATGCCTGCATCAACTTCGACGATGTCGATTATATCAACGCGCACGGGACGGCTACTCCACTCGGTGACCTGGCTGAGACGGTCGCGATCAAGAAGGTCTTCGGGGTGGCGGCCAAGAAGCTTGTGGTAAGCAGTACAAAAAGCTCCGTTGGGCATTTGCTCGGGGCCAGCGGCGGCGTCGAGGTTGTTGTAGCCATTCGTGCCATTCAAAACGGCGTCATCCCGCCCACCATCAATCTGGATAACCCCAGCGAGGGCTGCGACCTGGATTATTGCCCCCACACGGCTCAAGACCGGAAGATCAACGTGGCAATGAGCAATTCCTTCGGTTTTGGCGGCCACAACGCCTGTATCGTCGTTAAGGGAGTATAAAGGGGACGCAAGGCAAGGAAGAGCTGCGTCCCAATCCTGTTCGGCACGCCGGTTGCAGCACGTGGCAGTGGCGCCC
>JBARRC010000361.1:0-3172 GCA_049644045.1 Phycisphaerae bacterium | reverse complement strand
GCTCGTCGATGCGCTGCGCGAGCGTCTTCCCAAGTTCGAGCTGGTTTTTTCGACGACGACCGACACCGGGTACGCCCGGGCTGTTCGGCTCTACGGGGCTGAGAGCGTCTTCCGCTTCCCGCTCGATTTCAGCTTCGTGATTTCGCGCGTACTGCGGCGGGTGAAGCCTTCGATGATCGTGCTCGTCGAGTTGGAGGTCTGGCACAACCTGGTGCGCATGGCGACACGCCGTGGCATCCCGGTTGTGGTGATCAATGGGCGACTGACGGCTCACAGTGCGAAGCGATTCCGATGGCTTGGGCGAGCGGCGCGTTCGATGTTTCGTGACCTTGCGTGGGTCGGCGCGCAAGACGAGACGATCGCCTCGCGTTTTCGCACACTCGGCGTGAAACAAGATCGCATTGAGATCACATCTTCCTTGAAGTGGGATTCAGCCGCGGTGACTGATCAAATTGAGGGGGCTGAGGCGTTGGGGTGTGCTCTGGGGATTGACCGCTCCCGCCCGCTGTGGGTGTGCGGCAGTACGGGGCCGGGGGAAGAGGCCGTGATTCTCGACGCCTACCGCCGGATACTCGGCGACTGGCCCGTTCTGGCACGAGACGTGCAGGCAAAATCGACGCAGAGAGGTGATGTTGCGGGTCCAACCCTGGCGATTGTTCCTCGAAAACCGGAGCGGTTTGACGAGGTTGCGCGAGTGATTCAGCGCGCCGGCTTTAGGTGTGTTCGCCGCAGCGACCACGACGATGCCAACCCCATTGGATCATGCCCTGAGCCTGTGGTGCTCCTGGGGGATACGATGGGGGAACTGCGCAAGTTCTACTCACTTGCGGACGTGGTCTTTGTCGGGCGCACGCTGGTGCCGCTGGGAGGGTCGGACCCGATGGAAGTGGCGGCCCTGGGGAAGCCGATCGTCGCCGGACCCTACACCGATAACTTCCAGCTTCCTGTCGGGGCGCTGCGCGCGGCGGATGCGATTCGGATCGTTGAATCAGCCGGTGCGCTGCCGTCCGTGGTAGGTGCGATCCTGCAAGACAGGGCGCTCGCAGAGCAGTTGGGTTCGCGCGCTCGACAGGTTGTGATCAACAACCAGGGGGCGACGAACCGGACGGCTGACGCCGTCATCCGTGTGATTGAACGTATTTGAAGGAGTGTCGAACGATGACCGAAACCCTCAGCCCCAGCGCTGTCGTGACCAAACCCCGTATGTTTGCTCCTCCAAGTGAGTTCACAGGGCGGGCGTATATCAACTCGATCGAGAAGTACAACGAAATGTACAAGCGATCGATCGAGGATCCGGACGGCTTCTGGAGTGAGATCGCGAACGATTTCTACTGGCGGCAAAAGTGGACCAAAGTCCGCGAGTACGATTTCAAGGATACAATCTCCATCAAGTACTTCATCGGTGCCAAGACCAACATCACCTACAATGCGCTGGATCGTCACCTTCAGCAGCGCGGCGATCAGACCGCCATTCTCTGGGAAGGCAACGAACCGGGTGAGGATGCGCGGCTGACCTACCGCGAGCTGCACCGGGAGGTGTGCAAGTTCGCCAACGTGCTTAAATCGTTCGGCGTCAAGAAGGGGGATCGCGTCTCGATCTACATGCCGATGGTCAAGGAGCTGACCGTGGTCATGCTGGCCAGCGCGCGGATCGGCGCGATCCACTCGGTCGTCTTCGGAGGGTTCAGCCCCGACTCGCTGGCCGATCGCATCGTCGACTCCACCTGCGAGTTTTTGGTCACCACCGACGGCGTGTTCCGCGGTGCCAAGGCCGTGCCGCTAAAGGCCAACGCGGACGAGGCGATAAACCTGGCGGCGAAGCAGGGCGTCAACGTCAAGACCTGCATCGTGTATCAGCGGGTCGGCGCCGGGAAAATGTCCGTCAACATGAAAGCCGGGCGGGATCACTGGTGGCACGATGTAATGAAGGACGCCTCACCCGAATGCGAGCCCGAGTGGATGGACTCGGAAGACCCCCTGTTCATCCTGTACACTTCAGGATCAACCGGTAAGCCCAAGGGGGTGCTGCATACCACCGGTGGGTATATGATCTACACCGCCACGACGTTCAAGTACGTCTTCGACTATCACGATGGCGACATCTTCTGGTGCACGGCCGACATCGGCTGGGTCACCGGCCACTCGTACATCGTGTACGGTCCGCTTTGTGCCGGCGCGACGACACTGATGTTCGAGGGCATCCCGACCTATCCGGATGCGGGGCGGTTCTGGGACGTGGTGGACAAATACAAGGTCAACCAGTTCTACACGGCTCCGACCGCGATCCGGGCGATCATGCGCGAGGGTGACGACCCGGTGAAGAAGCGCGACCTTTCCAGCCTGCGCATTCTGGGTACGGTCGGTGAGCCGATCAACCCCGAGGCCTGGATGTGGTACCACCGTCTCGTCGGGCATGAGAAGTGCCCCATCGTGGACACCTGGTGGCAGACCGAGACGGGCGGGATGCTCATCACGCCGCTACCGGGCGCCATCCCCACCAAACCTGGTTCCGCGACGTTGCCCTTCTTCGGCATCAAGCCCGTTATCCTCGACGATCAGAACAAGCGTCTCGAGGGTGTGGCCTCCGGTGCTCTGTTTATCGAGGAGCCCTGGCCGGGGATCATGCGGACCGTCTATGGCCAGCACGAACGCTTCAAGGAGGTATACTTTACCCGCTGCTCCGGTCTGTACTTCACGGGCGACGGATGCAAACGCGACGAGGACGGCTACTACTGGATCACCGGGCGGATCGACGACGTGATCAACGTCTCCGGACACCGGATGGGTACGGCCGAGGTCGAAAGCGCGCTGGTCTCCCACGCGAAGGTCACGGAGGCGGCCGTCGTCGGCTTCCCGCACGAAATCAAGGGGCAGGGGATTTATGCCTATGTAACGCTCAGGACCGGTGAGGAGTACACGGACGAGCTCAAGAAGGAGCTTGTCAAGCACGTTCGCAAGGAGATCGGCCCGATCGCGGCGCCGGATGTCATACACTGGGCACCAGGGCTGCCGAAGACGCGCTCCGGCAAGATCATGCGGCGGATTCTTCGCAAGATCGCCGAGGGCAAGCCGGAAGACGTCGGCGACACGTCGACACTGGCCGATCCCGGTGTTGTGGCCAGTCTGGTCGAGACATACAAGCCGCTGTAAAGCGTAGGGCGGGCCTATGGCC
>JBARRC010000360.1:0-5397 GCA_049644045.1 Phycisphaerae bacterium | reverse complement strand
CATACAAGCCGCTGTAAAGCGTAGGGCGGGCCTATGGCCCGCCGGTCAGGGGGCTGGTGCGAGAATCCTTTCTCGCACCCCAGTTGGTGGGAGCGAGGTAGGGTGGATCATCGACCCACCTTTCGTTTTCCAGACACGGGCGAACGGCAATCCAAGAAACAGGTGGGTCAATGATCCACCCTACATCGGTCCTTCGACAGCTTTACGGTATTCCGCGCGGCGGACGGATATCAGCTCAGCCGCGATGCTCACCGCGATCTCCTCGGGGGTGATGGCCTTGATGGCCAATCCAATGGGTGAGTGAACGCGATCGAGCTGTTGTTGTGTCGCCCCGCTCTGTTTCAGATTGTCGAAAACGGCCTTGATCTTTCGCCGGCTGCCGATCATGCCAAGGTACTTGGCCGGCGAATCGAGGACGGCGCCGAGCGCCTGCTCGTCGTGCTTGTGCCCGCGCGTCACGATGACGATGTAGGTGCTCGCATCGATCGGCCAGCGGCTTAGTGTCTCTGTGATGTCGCCCATGACCGGCTCGATCGGCGGGGGGAGCCGCTGGGCATTGGCGAACTCGCTGCGGTCGTCGATCACGCTCACGCGAAACCTAAGTGGAGGCGTGATAACCGCCAGTGCCCTTCCAACATGCCCGGACCCGGCGATGACCAGCTTCGGTGCGGCCTCGAGATTAAGGCGATACTCGACCGGGCCGGTCAATGTCGCGACGTGAATCGGGACTGTGGCAGGGTGGCCGGCGCGAAGCCGATCAACCACTTCCCGCAACGGCTGTATCCGATTCCCGTCAGAGAGCACAGTGATCGCTACGTCCATCTGCCCGCCGCAGATCGGATCAGTCTCACCACTACAGTCATGGTCCAGGCCGAAGGTGAACAGCTCACCGGGTGGGATGCTAGCCCCGGGTGGCATGCTCACGTCATGCTCACGCTCGGGTGAGCCTGCGTGGGCATGATTCTCCGTCGATGATTGACCATGGCCACGCGAGCTTGGCCATGCCCCCCCTCCACCGGTAGAGTGGGTTTCACCCGTCACTCGAGGCGTTGCGAACAGTAGCTGCTGCGCCTGCCGCGCGACGTCGGCCTCGGTCATCCCACCGCCTACGGTACCAGTCATTTCACCCGCTTCGTTCACGCATGCCATCGCCCCAGGCACCTGCGGCGCCGACCCCCGCGTCGCCACGATGACACACAGCGCCATCCGCCGCCCGGCGTCGATTTCTCGAATGATAGTGTCAAGGATATTCGTTGAATCGCTCATGGTGACGCACGGTCCATTGCGACAACGTATGGTGGGTCATCGACCCTACGCACCCCCAGCGCCGGGATGTGACCTATACGATAACGGGCGGCGAACGGGCCGGCCAGAAGGCAAAACACCACGGTGGTATGATACCGTTGGAGTCTGAGAATGGCCAGGACTGTTTATGTCGAGACTACGATGCAACAGGTTACGTTTCTGACAGGAGCACGGGCATGGATGTCAAACAGATTCGAAAGATCGGTAAGGCCACCCGTGGGCGATTGGCAGTCGATCCACCGTCATCTGTACCTTTCGCAGGTCAGCCATCGTGGACAAAACGATCGACACAAGACTTGTCGAAGGTCCCGTTGGTCTTTTTTTCCCTGGGGACGGACGGCGATCCGCAGCCTGCCTATCCACCGGAGAGCCTGATGGTGGACCAGATTCGCTATGGGGTTTCGCAGTGGCTCCTGGCCAGACGGCTTGGCCGCCGCGCCGGCTGTATCATCCTTCAAGACGCCGCGGCACTGATCTGCTACCACCGGCATCACAACAGCACAGCCTGCAAACGCGGTCGGCGCCACGAAAGCGAAGTTGTGCCGCGCAAAGTGCAAATCTGCGCTACGCGGACGCGATGGAATTGTAACTCCTTTCCCGATAACGACTTACGTCACATCTAACAACCACGAACGTTCTGCGCAAAACCTGGGTACTATTCAGAGCCGGATGCGGGAAATCCGCACGGACGGTTGTGCGTCCAGTGAAGGCTGGCGTGTTCAGCAGGAGTTAGTCCTGCCGGGATAAGAGCCAGAAGCCCCGTAGCTTGGATGGCAGGGAGGAGGGAAACCGGAAACAGGAGATTCCTAAAGGAGACGGCAAAGTCCGCGTCCTTCAGATTCCAACCTGGTCCGACAAGTTGCTTCAGAGGGCGGTCGTCATGGTCCTGGAGGCCATTTATGAGCAGGATTTTTGCGATTGCTCGTACGGTTTCCGCTCGGGACGATCGGCGCACGATGCGTTGAATGCCTTGTGGCAGCAAACGATGCAGAACGGTGGCGGGTGGATTCTAGAGTTGGATGACCGCGAAAACGGTTTCTTGTACGTTCTTGAACGTTTTGCCGACGAAGCCAAACCTGTTGTTCATGTGTGGAGCGTTCGGTAACAGGTCCCTCGTGGTCACTTGCGCTTGGCTTCGCCTTTGCAGGGCGCCGGCGCTCCGCACTGCTTGGGGCGGTGTCAGCTCAAGGCGCTGAAGGACACTGGTAGACCGGAGATACATTTCCCGTAATGTCCAGGAGCTCGATCGCGGCGCAAAAATGGGCTGCAAGCAACGGGAACGAGTGTCGAAACCGGTTTGCGTGAGGCGCTGAACGCTCACCGTGCGCTCGCCCTTCCAGGGACTGCCGGCGATCTATAACGATCGTGAAAACATCCAGGGCAATCGCATCTTAATTCGGATCGCGATTCCCGGCCTCAAAACGGGGATCAGGGGCGTCGAACGGTAAACAACCGAGCGGTGGCATCTGCGTTTCTGGGCAATCAGCTCGGGTTTCGCGATTTAGATGCGATTGCCCTGTGAAAACATCTCGCTGGGCTATTGACTTTCGATTCTTCGGTCGCTACACTCCCTGAATTCGGCGTTCTTGCGCCGGTCGGGGGTCGGGTTTCCCCATAAAGGCCCCCGGGCCTGCAGAATCCCTCACCAATTAACGGGTTTGGACCGCACACGTAACGGGATCCCGTTGCGGCAAGTGTGGTAGGGCAGAAGTCGTCTGGAATGTGGCGGCGACAGGCGGATAACGAACGCCGGGTTTGTTGGGACTTGGATAGCATGCAACACTTGGTAAACGTAAGGAACATCGGCATTTCGGCCCACATCGACTCGGGCAAGACCACGCTGACCGAGCGGATGTTGTATTACGCCGGCAAGATCCACCGCATGGGCGAGGTCCACGGCCGCGAGGGCGGGGCTACCATGGATTTCATGGATATCGAGCGCGAGCGGGGCATCACCATCGCCAGTGCCGCCACGACCATCGGCTGGGGCAATCACGAGATCAACATCATCGATACACCGGGGCACGTGGACTTCACCATCGAAGTCGAGCGCTCCCTCAGGGTCCTCGACGGCGTTGTGCTGGTCCTCTGTGCCGTCGGCGGGGTCCAGTCGCAGTCGGTCACCGTGGACCGCCAGATGAAACGATATCGTGTCCCGCGTATCGCCTTCATCAACAAGATGGACCGCACGGGGGCGGATCCCGCCAGGGTCATCGCCGAGCTCGAGGGGAAGCTCGGGCACGTCGCGGTTCCGATGCAGATTCCGATGGGGTCGGGGGACGGCTTCAAGGGCGTAGTGGACCTGACAACAATGAAGGCAGTTGCCTTCGAGGGACCCGACGGACGGAATGTCCGCCGGTACGACATCCCCAGCGAGCTGCGTGACGAGGCCGACCGTGCCCGTCACGGCTTGCTGGATACGCTCAGTCTCTACGACGATCGGCTACTGGAGTTCATGCTCGACGATCAGAACCACGACACCGAGCCGCCTGAGGAGCTGATCCACGATGCCGTTCGGCGGGCGACATTGGCGCGCGACATCACGCCGGTCTTCTACGGCTCGGCGTACCACAACAAGGGTGTGCAGACACTGCTTGACGGCGTGGGGCGTTACCTTCCGTCGCCGTTGGACCGCGTCGCCTTCGCCTCCGACAACCACAACGAAGGTGCCGAGACGGCCGTGACAGCTGACCCCGACGGACCAGTCGTGGCTATGACCTTCAAGCTGGTCGACGAGCCCTTCGGACAGGTGACCTACACACGAATCTACCAGGGACGGATCGAAAAGAGCCGGTGCTACACCAACTCCCGCACCGGGCGTAAGCAACGCGTAGGGCGCATACTCCGCATGCACGCCAACCACCGTGAAGACCTCAGCGAAGCCCGGGCCGGAGACATCGTGGCCCTCATGGGCGTCGATTGTGCATCGGGTGACACTCTTTGCTCCCCGGAGATCTCCCTCGCCCTGGAGAGTATCTACGTGGCCGAGCCGGTCATCTCTCTGGCCGTCAAGCCTGTCGGGGACAGAGACGCCGAGGCCATGAGCAAGGCCTTCACGAGATTTATGAAAGAGGATCCCACGTTCCACTTCCGTCACGACGAGCAGACGAATGAGACCCTGATCTCCGGCATGGGCGAGCTGCACCTGGACGTTTACGCGGAGCGGGCCAGGCGCGAGTACAAGGCCGACATCGAGGTCGGTACCCCGAAGGTCACTTATCGCGAGGCTCCCACAACCGACGTCGCATTTGACTACAAGCACAAGAAGCAGACCGGTGGTGCCGGTCAGTATGCCCACGTGATCGGCCGGCTGACCGTTCTGCCCGAGGACGCCGAGGCTGAGTACGAGTTCGAGAACAAGGTCACCGGTGGACGGATCCCCACCGACTATATCCCGTCGGTGGACAAGGGCTTCCAGATGGCCCGCACCAAGGGTCCCCTGGCCGGCTTCGAGATCGTGCGGGTCAAGATGGTACTCGAGGACGGCACAAGCCATGCCGTCGATTCATCCGACCTCGCGTTCCAGATCTGTGCCAAGTCGGCCTTTCGTGAGGCATTCCTGAAGTCCCACCCGGTCCTGCTGGAGCCGATCATGCGGGTGGAAATCGAAGTCCCCTCATCACATCAGGGTCGAGTGGGTGCCGATCTCGCATCCCGTCGCGGTCTTATCATTGACACCGAGATGAAGGCTGAGGTTACGATCGTCACAGCCGAGGTGCCCCTTGCGAGAATGTTCGGCTACGCCACCGACCTTCGGTCCCTAACTCAGGGGCAGGCCGCATTCTCCATGGAGTTCGGCTGCTACCGCAGAACGCCGGGCAACGTCCAGGAAGAGATCCTCGCACAGAAAAAGGCCCAGCGGTGAGACGTCTGACGAGGCAACGCAGTGTCTCAATGGTGGCCGAGTCATCGAGCGGCGAACATGCGAAAGAGAACGGCCAGCACCCCTAAAGATGCTGACCGTACAAGACTCAACCGTTGACTCTGGAGCCCGGTTTACTCAACCAGTCGAACCACCTCCGCCTTGGGTCCCTTGTCCCCTTGGGTCTTCTCGAAATCGACCTTGTCGCTCTCCTGGAGTGACTTAAAGCC
>JBARRC010000359.1:0-3444 GCA_049644045.1 Phycisphaerae bacterium | reverse complement strand
GGAAAAATCCGCGCCGAGGGTGAGGGCGAGGTCCAGGAAATGATCGATATCTGCGACTTCGCCGTCGGACTGTCGCGGCAGCTTTACGGGTTAACGATGCACTCGGAGCGGCCCGGCCATCGGATGTATGAGCAGTGGCATCCCTTGGGTGTGGTCGGGGTGATTTCCGCGTTCAACTTCCCCGTCGCGGTGTGGTCCTGGAACGCCGCCCTGGCGGCCGTTTGTGGCGACGCCGTCCTCTGGAAACCTTCTTCGTCAACACCTCTGACTGGAATCGCCTGCACCAAGGTGGCAGAACGCGTGTGCCGGGCGACAGGCGCCGATCCAGCGATCTTCAGTTTTGTCGTCGGGCGGGGCCGGACGGTGGGTGAACGGCTCCTCGCGGACCGCCGCATCCCCCTCGTTTCTGCGACCGGCAGTTGCGAAATGGGCTATCGCGTAGGTGCGGTGGTGGGTGAGCGGCTCGGAAGGACGATTCTGGAGCTCGGGGGTAACAACGCAATCATTGTCACGCCCGAGTCGGATATGAAGATGGCCATCAGAGCGATCCTTTTCGGTGCTGTCGGAACAGCCGGGCAACGCTGTACGTCAACCCGTCGAATCATCGTGCACGAGTCGATCCGCGATGAACTCGTCGACAAGCTCATCGCCGCCTACAAACAGGTCTCGATCGGCAATCCGCTCGAACCCGATATCCTGATGGGACCGCTGGTTGATACCGAGACGGTGGACATCATGATGAAGGCGATCGAGAGGATCAGGCAGGAGGGCGGCGAAATCCTGTACGGAGGAGAGAAACTGGAGGGCAAGAAGTACCCGGGTGGTCGTTACGTCACACCTTGCATCGCCGCCGCGCGAAACGAGTACAAGATCGTACAGGAGGAGACTTTCGCTCCCATCCTGTACATCATAGCCTACAAAACGCTGGATGAGGCGATCGCGCTGCACAACGGTGTCCCGCAAGGGCTGAGCTCGGCGATCTTCACGCGAAACCTGCTCGAGGCGGAGCAGTTCCTCTCCTGCCGCGGCAGCGACTGCGGCATCGCCAACGTCAACATCGGGACCAGCGGCGCGGAGATCGGTGGGGCATTCGGCGGCGAGAAGGAAACCGGCGGTGGACGCGAGTCCGGCTCCGACTCCTGGAAAGCGTACATGCGTCGCCAGACCAATACGATCAACTACTCCACAGAACTCCCGCTCGCTCAGGGGATCCAGTTCGGAGGATAGCTGTCAGTGCGGCATACGGTTTGCTTAGAGTCTGACGGCGAATGTGGCCATGTGACGACCCGGCAGGCGGGTCGTCCAAGACTTCTGTTAATCTCGTTCAAGGCGATTGACCATGGGAATTGCATCGACAGCATCGGAGGGTAAGCGCAGCCCGGTAAAGGTGCCCTTCACCGGCGCGCGACTCCTGCAGGATCCGATCTACAACAAGGGCGCGGCGTTCTCGGAGGAGGAACGGCGAACGTTGAAGCTGGAGGGTTTGCTCCCTCCCAAGAGGTTTACGATTAAAGAGCAAGTCGCCCTTGAAATGGAGCGCATCCGGGGCCACTCCGATGATCTGGAGAAGTTCATCGGGCTTGCGGCACTTCAGGACCGGAACGAGACGCTGTTCTATCGCGTTCTGGTGGACAATATGGCTGAGCTGATGCCGATTGTCTATACCCCGGTCGTGGGACAGGCGTGCCAACAGTACAGCCATATTCTCCGGAAGACCCGGGGCCTCTGGATCACGCCCGAGGACATCGAACGGATCCCCACGCTGCTGCGGAACGCCGTCAGCCAGGATATCCGGCTGATCGTTGTCACGGACAATGAGCGGATTCTGGGGCTTGGGGACCAGGGTGCGGGTGGTATCGGCATCCCGATCGGGAAGGTGGCGTTGTACTGTGGCGGCGCGGGCATCAACCCTCTCAATACTCTGCCAATCAGCCTCGACGTGGGAACGAACAACGCCGAGTTGCTCAACGACCCGCATTACATAGGCTATCCCCATCGCCGATTGAGGGGTGAACCTTATGACCGGTTCATCGAAGCGTTCGTCAAGGCCGTCAATGAGGTGTTCCCCAAAGCGCTGATTCAGTGGGAGGACTTCTACAAACAGATCGCTTTCAGATTACTGGACCGTTATCGCAAACAGACTCCGTGCTTCAACGACGACATTCAGGGCACCTCCGCGGTGGCGCTTGCCGGGATGCTCGCCTCGTTGCGTGTGACCGGTCAGAAGCTCTGTGACCAACGCATCGTTTACATGGGGGCCGGCGCCGCGTGCGTCGGTATAGGCCGGCTCGTCCGAACGGCCATGAAGCAGGAAGGCGGTGATCCTCAGGCGGTCCACGAGGCCCAGGTGTTCCTCGATACCCAGGGCCTGTTGCATGAAGGCCGCATAATAGAGGATGAGCACAAAAAGGAATTCGCCCTTAACGCCAAGGGAATGACCCGTTACGACTTCAGCACCGAGAAACCCGCCGATCTACTCGAGGTCGTCAGCAAGGTCAAACCGACGATTATGCTGGGGGCAACGACGAAGCCCGGTACGTTCACCGAAGAAATCGTCCGCGAGATGGGCAAGCACGTCGATAGACCGCTCGTCTTCCCGTTCAGCAACCCGACCTCCAAGGCGGAGTGCACTCCGGAAGAGGCGATCAGATGGACCGACGGGCGCGCGTTGGTGGCTACCGGCAGCCCCTTCCCACCCGTAGAGTACAAGGGTAAAACGCACGTCCCCGGGCAGGGCAACAACGTGTTTATCTTCCCCGGTGTCGGGCTGGGGTGCATCCTGTCCGAGACTCCCGAAGTGACCGACTCGATGTTCCTGGTGGCCGCTCGCACGCTGGCCCAGCACGTTAAGCAGGACCGCCTCGACTTGGGGTCCCTCTACCCGGATCAGGGCGAGCTGCGCGACGTGAGCCGCACCATCGCCTGCGCCGTCATACGAGAGGCACGCCGGCAGAACCTTGGCCGAAAGATCCCGGACGAGGCGATCGACAAAATGGTCGCCGACGCGATGTGGTATCCCGAGTACGTGGACTACGTTCCGATAGAGTCGTGAAAGACGAATAGCGAATGGCGAAACATTCAGCACTTTTTTGCATTCGCTATTCGCAATTCGACATTCTGAATTCTCCCGGAGCTCGCCCATGCCAGGGGAATCTGCATTGCCTGATCTGGGGGAGGGAATCGCCGAGGCTCAGATCGTTCGTGTTCTGGTCGAACCCGGCGATAAGGTCACCGAAGACCAGTATTTGATGGGACCGGCATCGAGGACCTGCGCGGCGGAACCTTTACGATCACCAATGTCGGACCCCTGGGGGGTCTGTTCACCACACCGATCATCAACCAACCGGACGTGGCGCTCCTGGGACTCGGCCGGTCCCGGAGAGTCGCGGTCATCAAGAACGGAGAAATCGCCGAAGCCCTCATGCTGCCTCTTAGAGCGTGTCT
>JBARRC010000358.1:0-12575 GCA_049644045.1 Phycisphaerae bacterium | reverse complement strand
GGTATCGGGAGACGGCGTCAGCCACGACCTCGTGTCCGTGGGGTGTCCAGTGCTGGTCGTAGGTGTAATAGACCTGGGCTCCCTCGATCGCCGTCTCACGCAAGGCCTTTGCCAAACTGATAAACGGGATGGATTCGCGACGGCACCACTCGCCGACCACGGACTCTCTCGCATCCACCCGCGCCAAGAGGTTCGCCAGAAAGACGTCCGGCTCGGGAAGGTCCTTCTTGTAGCTGATGGTTGTGAAGGCACGCACCTTATCGGCCGGTAGACGGTTGGCCACGATCGGCAACATCACGTGCGCTTTGAGGGGCGCGTAGACGACAACGAACCGGGTGCCAATGTCTTTGCACAGTTTGTTCATCTCCGCCAATTGCCGGCGTGGGTTGAGCCAGTGTCGATCGCGCGAGAACGCCTCGCGGTTTATGTACAGGTCACGGAGCTGCGTGGGCCCAAAGGTGTAGTAATTGGCGTTCGGCCCTTTCGGAATCGCGAGGGGTAGCCAGTCGAGCGTCTCGATCCCCCGAACGGGGCCCGCACAGTTGATCGGGCCGAACGTCTCAATCAGAAAGCTGTCCAAGGTGTTGATCATGGGGGATTGCTTGAAATACTTCTTGAGCCGTTTGGAGAAGCTGGGGCTCTTTCGCTTTCGATCGCTCTTGGCGGAGCGGAAGTCATTCCCTTCGTACAACAGGCACAGAACGTATCGCGGCTTCAGCGCCAGGCCGTATTCCTTCAGCGATTCAAGGTAATGCAGCGGGTCGTAGCCGGACATGCCCAGGTTGCAGACGGACAGCCCGCTCTTTGCGGCCAGGTGAGCCGGCCAGACATGCTCATCCGAGACGCTCGACCCTTCCGCAAACGAATCTCCCAAGACGACGACGTCGTACCGATCGAAGTTTGTTTGGTTCCGAAAGCCCCGCTTGTCCGTGTTCAACGTGCACGCGACGGTGCCGTAGCCCGGTGGTGCGTCGGGATACGTGCGGTAAGCCTCAGGTTTGTCTTTGAACACCGCCGTGAACTCAGTATTGATCGGCCGGTGATACACGAAGCTGTCGCGAATGTAGTGCGCACTTTCGGGAGGGCGGCGCAAATAGTCGATCACACCCAGGGCGGGGATCAGGAAGAACAGTGCGGCCATCACCTGAAACCATCGCCGCCTGTAAAACTTTCCTGTCGACCAATCGACGTAAAAGCTGATAAGTGAGATGACGGCCACGCCCACGATCCAACTGAAATGGTTTCGCGAGTATCGGCCCAACATCGTGTGCCGGTCGCGGGCGATCTGCTCAACGACGTCGCTCGGGATCAGCCATAGAAGCAGGTTCGCTGTAATCACGATGGTCAGCCAGATCTTCTGTCGACGGATAAGCTTCATGACGGCCTCGGTTTCATAGCCTAAATCGTTCAGTCCCGGCGTGCCACCCTATGCGGGTACGAAATAATGGTTTAGACTTGAAGGCGGAATGGATCGACCATCCAATGATCGACGGCAGGATTCCATGGCAAGCCTGCATCAGATTCACAGTCCGGATGAATTGCGGGAGGCCTTCCGCAAGTACCTGAAAGACCACGGGATCAAGCATACCAGCGCGCGTCACAAGATTCTGAACGCGGTGCTCGAGATCCATGAGCACTTCGAGGCCGAGCAAGTCCTTTATCTGCTTCGAGAACGGGGCGAAAAAGTGGGCAAGGCGACGCTCTATCGCACACTGCCGTTGCTTGTTGACTGCGGCATCCTCAAACAGGTGCGCTTCGACGTCAAGCAGGCCCACTACGAGCATGCGTTCGGAGAAGCCCCGCATGATCACATGGTCTGCCGCCGGTGCGGACGAATCGTCGAGTTCGCTTCTGATGAAGTTGTTGAGCTGCGGACGCGGATTGCACAACGGCACTACTTCCACGCGGTCAGCCATCGCTTCCAGATTTCAGGCTTGTGCTGGGAGTGTTCGGTCAAGTGCCCCGTCGCAGCGGCACGGCTCTCCGACGAGACCACCCCGATTGGACAGAATCTACCGACCTGACTATCGTGCTGTCCGTGGCGCGGATTTCGACGGGGACAACACGGATCCATGGAATGGGGCAGCGGATTGCCTACGGTACGCTGTTCATCGTTGTGCTCGTAATGCTCTTTGAGCTTGACGTCTTCATTGCCACCAAGGCAGAGGCTCTGGACGGGGCACTGGGCGACCTCCTCCGCCGCGGCAGCGTCCTGCCGCTGTTCTTTCTCGTTGTCATTGTGCGCGGTGCGGTGGAGTTAAACCGTCTTCTACGAGCCGGCGCTGCGCGTCCGCATGTCTTCTTCGCCTACCTGATGATCGCCCTGCTGCTACTCACTCCGTGGTTGTCGGCGGCCGGCTGGCTCGGGACGGGACCCGTCGAGGTGGAGGGCCTCTTCTGGCAGATTGTCTGGCTGCTGGTCACCGGAATCGGCGCGGGCGTTCTGGTCGTCATGCGTCGTGACCCCGAGGGGACGTTCCGCGACATGGGCGCTACGCTCATCATGGTGTTCTATCTGGGTTTCCTGGCGTCGTTCGGGCTCCAACTACGTTGCGGGCGAGACGTGCCGGCCCAGGAAGGGGCGTGGCTGCTGCTAATCGCCGTGCTTGTCACCAAGGCCTCGGACATCGGCGCGTACTTTGTCGGGTCTGCTATCGGACGGCACAAGCTTGTTCCCAGGATCAGCCCGGCTAAGTCCATCGAGGGGACGGTGGGGGGACTGATTGCAGGCGCGGTCGTCGCAATGTTGTTCGCATCGGCAGGCGGGTTGGCGGCTAGGATGGATTTGAGCCCCCAACTGTGCGCGATGATTGAGGAGGTGACGCGATCCTTCAGCAATGAACACCACCCGGAGGGCATCTCGCCGCTTTGGCGGGCCGTTTTTTTTGGGTTCGCAATGTCTGCGGCAGGCCAATTTGGGGATTTGATAGAGTCGTGCTTTAAACGTGACGCTAGGATTAAAGACTCGGGTAAGGTAATGCCGCATTATGGCGGTATACTTGATATGATTGATAGTCCGGTCGTGGCGATGCCCGTCGCGTGGTTTCTGCTGACGGTGGTTTGGAACGTCGTGTAGGCACTGCATGGGCGAACGGGTGTGGTTGGATGACGGTTTGGCGTCTCCCTGGGCCGGACCATGAGACTGCCTGAGCGACAACGGTTGGACATTACCTTACCCATCGAGGATCTTTCTCGCCGGAATGCACTCTTTGGGACGGCCGATCGCAACCTGCGCTTGATTCGCACAGCGTTTAACGTTCGGATTAGTGCCCGGAACAACACCATTCGTATCAGCGGCCCGGCCGATGCCGTGAACAAGGCCGCCCACGTGATTGAGAGCCTTCAGCGCTCGTTGCGCGGCAGACCCGACCTCCCCGATGAGATGATTCAGGAGTCCATTGAGCAAGCCACCAACGACAGGCGGGTGACGTATGAGACGCCGATCGATGTGTTCCTGTCGAACATAACGATCGCACCGAAGGGGGAAGGGCAGCATCGATATGTCGAGGCGATTCGGGAAAACGACCTTGTATTCTGCCTCGGACCGGCCGGGACCGGCAAGACCTACCTCGCCGTTGCGCTGTCCGTGTCGTTGCTCAAGCACCAGAAGATCAAGCGGATCGTGCTCGTGCGACCGGCAGTGGAGGCGGGCGAGAAGCTCGGCTACCTGCCGGGTGATTTACAGGCCAAGGTGAACCCGTACCTGCGACCGCTGTTCGATGCCATGCACGACATGATGACATTCGAGCAGATCAAGCGTTTCATGCAGAATGATGTCATCGAGGTAATCCCTCTGGCGTTCATGCGAGGCCGGACGCTCAACAATGCGGCGATCATTCTCGATGAGGCCCAGAACGCCACCGTGGGGCAAATGTTGATGTTCCTCACTCGCCTGGGTCATCACAGCAAGATGATCGTCACCGGTGACGACAGCCAAAGCGACCTTGCGTCCGATGAAAGGAGCGGTTTTACCGACGCCGTGGAGAGGCTCGAAGGCATCCCCGAGATTGCCATCGTGCGTCTGACCAAAGGGGACATTGTCCGGCACGCCCTCGTGCAACGTGTAGTGGAGGCCTATGGGCGCAGTGAACCCGGCGTCTGATAATCATTGACGTGGGGCGAGACGGGCAGATCGGCGCCGTTGGGTTCGAGCGAACCGCCCGAAAGGACCGATAGGTGCTCGGTGTGAGCTGATCACCCGGAAAGCCCGGAGCTGAGCAGATGGCAACGCGGACGACAAAACGCAAAATCAGGCGCCAACAGGTGCGTGAGCAGCGCGCGAAGGCGTCCGGCTCATGGCGGGCCCGCTTGAGACGACGCGTGGTCTCCTGGCCGGTGGCTGCCAGCGCCCTGTTCATTATTGCGGCGGCTGCCATTGCCCTGCTCGGTGAAGCGACACTTGGTTATTCGATCGGCCAACGCGTCGATCAACCGATCTACGCACGGGTGGGTTTTCAGGTCCCCGACGAAGAGCAAACCACGGCGGATAAGGAAGCGGCTCGCGCTTCCACGCCGAGCTACTACACGCGCAACGCACCCGGTCTGACGTTTGATCGGATCCGGGCGGACCTGATGCGAGTCTATCAGGCTGCCGCCGCCGCGGACACGCTCGAGACCTACAGCAAGACGTTGGAAGAGTTGAAGTGGCCCGCGGCCCCCGAGGCCTACAAACGCCTACGTGGGTTGGCGGATGACGCAGGGCGCGCCCAATTCCAGGCCTGGGTCGACCAGTTGCCCTTGGAGAAGGAATACGTGGCGCGCGATTTGCTTCGCGAGCCGCGCGATCCCAAGAGTGCGACCGACTATATCCGCCTCGAGGTCCCTGCGTCTGACGAAGGCGTAACCGTCATCGACGTCCCCAATTCGGAACTGGTTCCGCACGGGAACGACAAGGCCGTACGTGGGGTGGCGACGGCCGTTGCGAGGAAGTTCAGGGCCTACGAACTTACGTCCACCGTCGAGGCCGTCGTGTTTGCGGTGCTCCGTGAGCAACCGACGATCATCTATGACCAGGAACGCACGGTCGATCAGATGCGGAAGGCCGAGGAAGCGACGCCGGTTGCACTGAAGACCTTTGAAAAGGGGAAGGCGTTCGTGAGCCCTGGCGTGCTTGGGTCTGAGGAATACGAGCTGCTTCGTGCGCATCACGCCGCGTACCTGGAGTTCCTGAGGCAGGACGTGCCCGAAGCCGCGAAGGAGCGGCAGGCGAGGGTGTTGCAACGGGTGGGTATGGTCACGCTCGTGACGCTGCTCTCGATCGGCCTGCTAGCGTACACGGGGATGCATCGGCCACGCGTGTTTGAGCTCGGCTCACGCACGATGGCGTTCATGGTGCTAATGCTGTGTACCCTGCTCGCAGCGCGCATGCTTGACATGAAATGGCCGCATATTCCGGAACTGGTTTTTGCACCCTGTCTGGTGGCGGGCAGCGTCCTGGCGATCGCGCATCCACGGCGGTTTGCAATGGGCGCGATGTGTTTCACGGCGGTGCTTGTGGGCACGATCGTCGGCGGCAGCCTCGTTTTGCTGCTGACGCTGTTTACGGGTGTGGTGGTCGCGATTCATCAACTCGATGAGATCCGATCGCGGACCAAGCTGCCCATGTCCGGGGCGGTCACCGCCCTGGCGATCATGATCGCATCCGCGGGCGGCGGGCTTTCTCAGGGTCATTCGCTCACGTTCATCTGGCAGCACGCGCTGTGGGCCGGGGCCTGCGCGGTATCAGCCGCCTTCATCGTTTCCGGTGTGTTGCCGTTAATCGAGCGTCTCTTTCGGATTGCCACCTCGCTGACCCTTTTGGAGTGGCGTGACCCGACCCGCCCCTTGTTGCAGCTTTTGGCCCGCGAAGCGCCGGGCACGTACAACCACAGTCTGGCGCTCGGCACGCTGGTGGAGGCTGCGTGCGAATGCATCGGCGCCAACGGTTTGCTGGCCCAGGTCGGGGCGCTCTACCATGATGTCGGGAAGATCCCCAAGGCGGACTACTTCGTGGAGAATCAGGAGGGTCGGATCAGCAGGCACGACAACCTCGCGCCGACGATGAGCCTGCTCATTATCCTCGGCCACGTGAAAGACGGGATCGAGATGGCCAGGGAGTACAAGCTGCCGCGCGTGCTCCATCAGTTCATCGAAGAGCACCACGGCACGACGGTCGTGCGTTATTTCCACTACATGGCCAGCGAAAAGCAGCCGAGCATTGCAAGCGGCAAGCACGATCGCGAGGTTCCGGAGGCTGAATTCCGCTACAGCGGCCCCAAGCCGCGGTCACGGGAATCGGCCACCCTGATGCTCAGTGACGGCGTGGAAGGCGCCGTCCGGGCGCTCCACGAGCCGACGCCAAGTCGGATCGAGAGTACGGTCCATCAGATCATCAACGATCGCCTTAACGACGGACAGTTTGACGGTTGTGACATCACGCTGAAAGAGCTTCGACAAGTGGAGGACTCGCTGGTTAAGAGTCTCTGTGCCATCTATCATGGACGGGTGGCCTATCCGAAAGCGCGCAAGCCGGCACCGGCGGTCGAAGAATCCGTGAGGCAAAAGAGGTTGAGCGGATAGTATCACACGGTCGAATGGACGACGATCCCGAGTATGATATAGCCGTTACCCGCGTGAGCGGCCATGCGCCAAGCTGCGAGGTCCGTTTGCGGGAAGTAATAGAGGCTGCGCTCCATCGACATCAGACGCCTTCAGCGCGGATTAGCGTGGCGCTCGTTGACGACGTCCGCATGGCCCATCTGAACAAGCTGCATCTTGGGCATGAGGGCCCGACCGACGTGCTGGCATTCGATTTGCGTGACGACCCCCCCGTTCCCCCCCTTGTTAGGGGGGGGGCAGGGGGGGGTCTCGGTGACGGTGCCGGCGGGTTGGTTGAAGGGGAGATCGTGGTCTCGGTGGACACTGCCGTGCGCGAGGCCGACAAACGCGGGCACAGCGTCGAGGCGGAGTTGGCACTCTATACCGTGCATGGCATGCTCCATCTGTTGGGGTACGATGACCAGCACGAGCACGATGCATCCCGTATGCACGAGGTCGAGGATGAGATTCTTACGGCGCTCGGGCTGGGTGCGGTTTACCGGGTGAACCCGCCATGAAGATGGCGTTGCTGCAGATTCGGTTGAACTCGAAGAGTCGCGCAGCCAATGTCCAAGAGCTGAACGCAGCCATCGACCGAGCAGCCGGGACAAGCCCCGCTCTCGATGTGGTTGTGTTGCCGGGTGCCTGCGACACTGGCGGCGCGCGCCCGCGGCGGGGCTGGAGTGAGGCCGGCCTCCAGGGCGTCAAGGAGTCGATCGCCTTTAAGGCGCGGGAATGGGGCGTGTTCATCGCAGCCGGGGTGCACCTTGCACACGGCCATGCGTTGGAGCCCTGTGCGGTCTTGTTCGACCCGGACGGGGACATTGTCGTTCGCAGTGTCGCATCGGTGGCGGGCGTGCGGTCTGAATCCATCAGGCCTGTTGAACCGTGGTCTTCAGCTATCGGCGATGTGGGTGTCCTGGAGCCGACGATCACAGGTCCGCTTGAGGAGAGGGTGCGCGTCTCAGAGCAAGGTGCCATGATTGCGGTGCCGGTATGTCGCTCGGCGATGGGGAGGATGCAGCGCACCGTGGATGCAAACATGGCACTGCTGCGCAATGGTGCAACCACTGGTCACGGCATCTATTGGGCTGTCGTTGCAGCAGCCGGAGACGAGGATATGCCGACCGGTGAGAGTGTATTGACGACGTTTTTACGCGGCCCGGACGGTGCGGTCCTAGCCGCCGCGAGCGGGCCGGACGAAACGATCGTGTACGCGGACGTTGCTATGACGTGAAGGTCATGCAGACTGACCTGTCTCGTAGCGGGGAATCGTGTTGTCTGCGATGAGTTGATGAGGTGGACAATTGGGTGGTATGGGTGGGGCTTCTCGTGCTCGTCACGCTGACCCTGTTTGCAACGCTGAATGTGGCCCTGCGCCTTCCTTCACGGGTCCGGATCGCGGAGCAGTTTGAGAAGGGCGGTCGAAGCGATATGTTCGAGGCATTTGTCACCCTTCGCCCCCAGTACACGCTGGCCACGGCAGTGCTGCGGTCGATCGCGACACTGGCGCTGCTTTTTCTCGCGCTATATGAGGCAAACATCGCCGACTCACCGGCGAAAACGATGGATACGGTGGTCGCGTGTGTCGTTACGCTGGCACTCGTATTGGTCTTTGGGGTGGCGATCCCCAACGCCTGGGCCAAGTACGCGGGCGAGGTGCTCATCGTGCGTGTGCTGCCGCTGCTCAGCGGTGTGCGTGTTGTGTGTTACCCCGTGATCTTCTTCCTGGAGCTGTTTGACCCGCTTGTTCGGCGTCTGGCCGGTGTTCCCGTGCGCGACGCCCAAAGTTACGCCGATGAACTCGAGCAGGAAATTCTCGATGTGGTCAGCGAGGGCGAGCGGCACGGAGCGGTCGATGAAGAGGAGAAGGAGATGATCGAGTCGGTCATCGAGCTGACCGACACGCGCGTCGAGGAGATCATGACGCCGCGGACGGAGATCATGGCGATTCGAGAAAACGCCGATCTGGGAACGGTTTTGGAGACGATCCGCGCCAAGGGGCATTCGCGCGTCCCCGTGTATGGAGAGACCATCGACACGATTCTCGGTGTTCTGTACGCGAAGGATCTGCTTCAGTGCGAGGATAATACACCCTTTAAGCTTACCACGCTTATGCGCAAGGTCTTTTTTATTCCTGAATCCAAGCTGGTTCGGGACCTGCTCCGCGAGTTTCAGGCGCAGAAACTGCACATCGCCGTCGTTCTCGATGAATACGGCGGCACGGCCGGTCTGGTCACGATCGAGGACATCCTCGAGGAGCTTGTCGGCGAGATCCGGGATGAGTATGACCCGGCTGCACCGGCGGAGCTCAAACGGATTGATGAGAACACCGCGGAGATTGACGCTCGGATGCGAATCGACGATCTCAACGATCAGTTCAACATCGAACTGCCCGAGGACGAAGACTATGAAACTCTCGGGGGCTTCGTCTTCAGCCGGATGGGCAAAATCCCGAAAGTCGGTGAGCGCTGCGAACACAACAACATCGCGATTCAGGTGATCGCGGCTGAACCCCGGAGAATCACGCGTCTTCGCCTCAGCATCGCCCGCATATCGGAGAACGACCAGGTTGTGTAATAATCCTCGCAGCCGCCAACGGCGGTGGCTTGCTGCCGTGAAAGGAATCCGAGTTGAATGTTGCAGCGCCCTGCTTGTTGGCCGTCGCACCGGGCCCGGGCTTGCTATTCGGCCTGATGCTGGTCTCGGCGATTGTCGGCGGCTATGCGGCGCGCCTGGTCCACGTACCGCGCGTGCTCGGTTTTCTTGTCGGCGGGATGGTGCTGCGAGCCGGGCTCTACGCCGTGTTCAGTGCAGCGGATGGGGGGGCGGAACACCGAGCGCTGGAAGCTGCGGCTGAGCCGCTCCGGGCGATCAAGGATCTCGCCCTCGGGCTGATCCTCTTTGCGATCGGCGGCGTGTTTGAGCGCTCCAAGCTGCGGGCGGCTGGTCGGCGCATCTTGAAGATCAGCGCGATGGAAACGGGCCTCGTGGCTCTTCTGGTTTTCGCGGGGTGCTCGGTTGCGGCGATCGCCATTCAGCCGGCTCAGCACACCCAGAACCTGGTGCTTGCCCTTTTACTCGCGGTCGCGGCGGTGGCGACGGCGCCGGCTGCAACGCTCTTTGTCCTGCAGGAGTACGGGGCCAAAGGACCGAGCACGGATACCATCCTCGGGCTGACGGGACTGAACAACATTGTCTGCATCGTTTTGTTCCATTCCATCTTCCTGATCCTGGCGTCGTTCGGGGTGATTAGCACTGCGGGCTCCCTGGCTGAGCACCTCTGGCTCGCGCTTATGCTCACAACGGTGGGCAGCGTGGCGCTGGGGATCGTGTGCGGTACGGTGATCAGCATCCTTCATGCGAAATTGCCGCTGGCCGAGATGCTCCTCTTTTTCTTCGCGTTGTTCATCATCCTCGGTGCGGGTGAGAAATGGCTTTGGGAGCAGCGGGGTGTCTCGTTCAATTTTCTGCTCACCGCCCTGGTAATGGGTGGGGTCTTTGCGAATGTCGCGATCGACTCGCAGAAACTTGACTCCGCGTTGCGCACCGTGGGCGCGCCGATCTTTGCGGGCTTTTTCGTGATGGCCGGGTACGGATTGCACCTGGGCGAGTTGGTGCACATGGGATGGCTCGGCGGCGCGTATGTGGTGTGTCGCTACCTGGGAAAGGTGTTCGGGTGCCGTCTCGGCGTTCGCTGGGTCGGTGCCGGGCGGCGCGTGGACGGTCGCTTGGGCATGGCCCTTTTGTGTCAGGCGGCTGTCGTCATCGGGCTGGCTTCGTTCGTGGAACGGATGTGGGACAGCGAGCTGGCGGCGCAGTTCTCGGGCGTGGTCCTCGGCAGCGTGGTGTTGTTTGAACTTGCCGGTCCGTTGCTCGTGAAGCGCTGTGTCGTGCAGGCGGGCGAGGTCAAGGCGATCACGCTCCTGACCCGGGCCGGCGTGACCACCGAGGGGGCGCCAATCGTCCGAATCACACTACAGTCGTTGGGGCGTCTCTTGGGTTTGCGATCCGACCGACCGACACCCCATCCTGAGGTGATGCGCGTCGAGCACATCATGCGGACGAACGTACATTTCATTCACGCGTCGGCCACGTTCGACGAGGTGCTCCATTTCGTCGAACGGTCGACCTACAGCCACTTTCCCGTCGTCTATGAGGACGGCGAGTTTATGGGGGTGATCCACTTCAGCGACATACGCGACGTGATCTATGACCCGACCCTGAGCCGGCTTGTGACCGCCGTTGATCTTGTGGACCCCGATTCCGCCACCGTGCCGATGGACATGACGCTGACGGACCTGTTGGATGTCTTTACGGGCCAAAATGTCGGGGTGCTTCCCGTGGTGGAGCGCGGCGGGAGCAAGCAGATCGTCGGCGTTGTTGAGCAGCGAGACCTGCTGCGGGCACTGCACGTGTCTCAGGATTCAGGATGATGTCAAGCTGCCGGTGCGCGATCAAAGCAACTCGCGGAGGCGGCGTTTGAGAACCTTGCCGGTGGGGCTTTGGGGCAGATCTTCACGGATGTGGACCTGTTTGGGGACCTTGAAGCCTGCAAGCGACCGTTTCGCATGATTACGCAGTTCCTGCTCGCTGACGGTGGCCCCGTGCCGTGGGATCACGAATGCGACGGGCACCTCGCCGCGGGACTCGTCGGGGACGCCGATGACGGCAGCTTGGAGGACGCCTTCGTGCGCCTCCAGCACGGCCTCGATCTCGCGCGGGAAGACGTTCTCGCCGCCGATAATGAGCATCTCCTTTACCCGGCCTGTGACGGTCAGATACCCGTCCTCGTCAAGCCGCCCGATGTCGCCCGTCCGAAACCATCCATCCGCGTCGATGACACGCCGTGTCTCGTCGGGTTTCTTGTAGTACCCCTTCATGACACCCGGGCTACGAACGAGTATCTCACCCTCGCCACCGGCGGATAAGTCGCGCCCCTCCGAGTCGACGATGCGGACCTCCACGTTGCGAATCGGCTTGCCGACCGTTCCCTCGCGGTGAGCGCCCGCCGAGCAAACCGACACGACCGGCGAGGTTTCGGTCAGGCCATAGCCTTGTCGCAGCGTGACGCCGAAGCGCTCCTGAAAGCCGATGCGAACGCTGTCAGGCAGCGGCTCGCCCGAACAGATCGCCAGTTGGATCGAGCTGAGGGATTCGGGCTTTGCGGACTTGGTCCTCAGCACGGCTGCGTACATGCTGGAGATGCCCGCGATGAGTGAAATCCTCTTTGCGGCCGCCGTCCTGACGACTGCGACCGGGCTGAAGCGCGGGATGGCGTAAACGCTCATGCCGAGCATGACCGGGACGAGAACGGTAGCGGTCAGACCGAAGACGTGGAACGGCGGCAGGATGTTGAGGACCGTTTGCCGCGGGTCGATCCCGAGCGAGTGGATGGCGTCGACGCAGTTACTGTGCAGATTGCTGTAGGTCAGCTCAACTCCCTTGGGCTCAGCCGTTGTGCCGGACGTATAGAGAATGACGGCGGTAGCGTGCGGGTCGACCGTGGGCGCCGGCGGCAGGCGTCGAAACATTGCCGGGAGCATCTTTCGCTTGAGCGGCAGCTCTTCAAGGAAGAGCGTCCGTGCAGGCAGCTTCGTGCCCAAATCCTTGAAATGGCGAATGGTCAGGATGAGATCGAGTTCGGCGTTCTCGACGACCTTACGGAGTTCATCGGTGCTCAACAGGAAGTTGAGCGGGACGGCGGTCTTCGACGACCAGAGCACGCCGAAGAGCGCGGCCGGGAACATCGATGACGCCGGCAGCATGATTCCGACCCGCTCGCAGGGCGTTTCACGTCTCACGATGCCGCGCAGAACCGATGCCAACAGCGTGAGCCGTTTGTAGGTCAGCGATCGCACGCCGTCATCCACGGCCAGCGCGTGGGGTGAACGGCGGTTGGCCTCCAGTAAAGCGTCGACTAGCATGAACCTCATACGTCCCGGCAGCATATATGTCGTGGGAAGCGTAGGGTCGGCGTTGTTGTTTGTCTAGTGTCG
>JBARRC010000357.1:0-1885 GCA_049644045.1 Phycisphaerae bacterium | reverse complement strand
GTCAAATACTACCGTCCCAAGAATCCCCGGCCGTCGCAGCCACGAGTTACCAGGCGGAGCATTAACAAGTGGATTCCTGGAAGATCGGAGAAAATGAAAATGAACGCCGCCTAAGTCAACAGCATTGCCCCCTCCCGGGGGCTTCCCTCCAGGGCTACGAGGCGGGGGAAGGGTTCTTCCAGTGGCCGATCGCGCGTGAGCGTCGAGCGGGGCGAACGCAGTGTGCGCCGAATGCGCAGGGCGCTGGATCGGGCCTGGGTCGCGTGGCTTGAGTCCAAGTGGCCGGTCGTGCGGTTTGTGCTCGTGTTCGGTCTGCTCATAGGGGCGTTCTATGCCGTCTACGCACCGTCTACGAAGGGCGCGGTCTTTACATCGTATCTTGCGCTCATCACTGAAGTGTGTGGGGCGATCCTGCGGCTATTGGGGCAGGGCGTAACCGTCACCGGGCCGATGATTGTTTCGCCGCGTTTTTCGATCGAGGTTGTGACGGGCTGTGACGGGATCGAGGCGACGGCGCTGTTCGCCGCGGCGGTCCTGGCCTCACCGGTTTCCTTGCGCTCCCGGCTTTTGTTCCTGCTCGCCGGCACGGCCGTTTTGATGGTGGTTAATCTCCTTCGCATTGTCAGTCTGTTTTGCGTCGGCGTCTATTTCCCGAATGCGATGGATGTGATGCACTTTGACGCGTGGCCGGGCGTGCTGATAGTGCTGGTTCTTCTTTGCTGGTTGATCTGGGCTCGATGGGCCGCGCGAAGGGGAGGTCTGTACGCGGATGCAGCTTAGATTCATTGTCGGATTCATTGTGCGGTTTCTGCTTGTCTATGGCGTGTTGATAGCGTTGTGGCCCGGCGTCCGTGGCACCTACGGCACGCTGTTTAGGACCGGCGGGGAATTCGTTTCCAGATCGTTCGGGTCCACCGCTGTACGCTTTCGAGCACTGCCGAACGGACCTGGTGTGGCAGATACGAAGATACTCGTCAGAAAGCGAGAAGGGGACGAACCGTTCTGGTTCCTCATTATCAGTTGCAGACGGATCGGTTATGTGTCGAGCGCTACCCTTGCCGGGCTGATCCTAGCTACGCCGATTCCCTGGCCGCGTCGAGGTCGGGCGTTTTTCTGGGGGATGATCTTGCTCCACGCTTTTGTGGCGTTGCGATTGGCGACCCTCATCATCTATGGGTTCACCCTGGACACGCCAGGTCCGCTGGCGCTGCCGGACGCGTTTTGGGGCAGGACCCTGCGTGCGGTCATCCTGACTTTTTCAGTCGGACAGGGGCTCTCCTATATCGTTCCCATTCTGATCTGGATGCTGGTGTCGCTTCGTCGGGAGGACCTGGCGATGATCCTCCCCGGACGTCGGCTCAGCTCTCTGGCAGGTGCCGAGAAAGAATTCTCGGCACAGCGTAGTGCATCTTCGAGCACCGGACACGTCCGTTCTTGACAACAGTAAGCATCGCGGGGACAGTCAATCAGCTAACGCTGCGGAGACGGGAGCCGTTCGGCCGTAGCCGCGCTACATCGCTGGACCGAGAATCCCTTCTCGGTCCTCTGAGAGGTGCCAAGAAAGGATTCTCAGCACAGCGTAGTAATTCACCGCGGAGCACGCAGAGATCGCAGAGGGGCGAGAGATAAGAGGCTACGGTGGGTGGCATGGCCAAGCGCAGCGCCGCCATGAGTTTGGATGAGCTTGCTGGCGGCATCCAACATGCCGGCGCCCGTCTTCGACGGGCTTGGGTATGCCACCCATCCGTTCGACGGCAGCCGCGGTAGTTCGCCCGGTACTCCTGGAGGCGTCCAATGCACATTCGAGTGTGGAGCAATCTCGTGGCCATCCTTCTGGCCGGTCTGGCGTCGGGTTTAGTGGTCGCAAGCGAACCCAGTCAGGAAC
>JBARRC010000356.1:0-4073 GCA_049644045.1 Phycisphaerae bacterium | reverse complement strand
CCGCTGTGACAAGGACTTGCGGCGGATTCGGGCGAATTCGACTTTCGGACATCGGACACGTTTCGGACATGGTTCAGCGCTCGACAGCGGACAGGGGAGAGGCTTGGGCCGGTCGGGCTGAACCTGTGAGTAAACCTGTTTGACCCTGTGATACCTTGGTTTGGGGGGGCACCGAAGCCATGACGAAGGCCCTTCGAGGCCGGTTCGAAGGGGGCCGGTCCGAAGCGGGGCGGCTCGCGATCGGAGAGAGGCGGCGGGCGGGGCGATCGAGTGTTGCGTGCACCCGGCCGCACGCCGCCCGCTGCGCTTCCGGTCTTACTCACCTTGCGTGAAGACGTTGCGAATCGCAAACTGCCAGTAGCCGTACGTGACGCGATAGCGTGCGCGGACGCCGTAGAGGAACTTGTCGCGGCGGAAGCCTTCGTCGGAGTCGGCTTCCAGGGCCGTAAACTCGATCTGTTTGCGGTCCTGAAAAATAAAGGGACGCACGGATACATCCGTTTTCAGTAAAAACCAAGTTGAAGCAGTACTTAACCACGGAAACGCGATGATCTTGGCGGCGCCGCTGAGGACGTTCGTTCCGCCCGATGACACCAGCGTGGCATTCACGGCTTCGCTTGCACAAATCAACATACTGGGCGGGACGACGCACACCAAGCCTTCGGCCGACATTGCCATTGGTTCGCCTTGATCGTCTTTCAGGGATAAAAGTGCCGCGATCGCGGCACTCATAGCCGTTCTGAACTCTGCCGCTGTCGGGCTTGTCGCAGTCACGGCGGCCGGTGCCAGGCTATTGTCCTGGGTGCCGCTGACGCCTGACCAGTGCGTGGCACCGAAGAATGGCACGCCGTCGTAGGAGTGGAAGCCCGCGCTGTGGCCGTTTTTCAGCAGCTCGCCGATCAAGAAGTCGGGGTGCCTCGCGGCTCGTTCGGCCAGCTCGCGGACGCGGACCATGATCTGCCCGGTCTGGTCATCTTCGATTTCATCGCGGTCGACCTCAAGCGTCGCCTCGTACTTGAGATTTTCGATGTCGAACGATTCGGCAAAGAGCCCTTTGGCCTTGCGGCCGGTCCCCCATTCGCGGACCTGGGGAACGCTCCCTAAGAAAGCGTAGGTTTCTGTTTTCGTCGTCGACTTTATTGTGGTGCAGAGGTCCCGCCAGCAGGTCTGGTTCGCTACCTCGCCGAGCCTTTGAAACAGCTCAGCTTTTATTCCCCGAGCTGTGAGTCCTGTTCCGATGATTGCCATGTGTCACATCCTTGTCAGTGGCCGCGTGCGTCCGTGCACGCGGCGTAGTGTCATATATGTGTCAGTCAACCAAAAAGTCGATGATCGCTTCCATCTTGCCGCCGAAGTCAGTGACGCCGTTGTTCCAAACGCGCCGTTTCTCCTTAGTTAAAGTAAGGATGCGCTTGGCGAACTTGGGTTGCATGTCCGCCGCGATGAGCTTCTCTGCCATCTCGATTGTGTCGTTGATTAATGCTTCCGGAATGTCGGGAACGGTTAGGTCTCCGCGCTCGAGCATGACGGCGGCCCGCATCCAGTCGGGGTGTGCTCCGCCACGCAGACCATTCTCCTCATCGCGGTAACGTGAGAAGAGGTAGAACAGAAGCGCGGCGACCACAATGCGCGCGAAGCTGGTGCCTCGCTTCTCTTCGATGGCCTGGGTCAGGCGATACAGGTCTTCGGGAACCATGAGTGTTTTCTGGACTTTGGCCATTGTGTTGACTCCGGGCGCCCTTGGGCTGCTTACATCATCGAGTTTCTATCGTACGGGACTACGGCGTTCCGTCAATCAAGGATTAACGTAGCGTCTTGCGATGGCCTAGTCAAGAGAAAAAAATAAATTCAGGGAAATCCTTGACGCGGGGGCGCCCGTGGTGTACGGTCCGGGCATGATGGCGATCAGAGGGCCTAGATTCGCGGTTGGGCCTGCGGGGACGACGGAGGCTCCGGCGCTCGGACGGACACGTATAAGTGAGCTTCCGGCGGCTCAGGAGCGGCTGGAGCTGGTCACGCGGCTCGACTGGGCCTGGATTCGGGCGGTGCTCGATGCGGGTGAGGCGGTGGGGATCGTGGTCGACACGGAGCTTGCTGACGTGGGAGCCCTGATCGACGCGGTCCAGGCCCGGCTTGGGTTCGGGCTTGTGTTGCGGCTGACAGATGAAGCGGTTCTGTGGGTGTGCCGGGCGGACGCGCTGACGTGGGACGCGGAAGGCTGAATGCGGAAGGCGGAAGGATGAAGCGGATTTTCGGGCTTGACATGGCGGGACGGATGGACGATGATGACGGACGATATGAATCTTGCGTCCAGTCTTTTGCCTTCAAGGGGCGGCAGCCCCTTTATGAGCAACCCCGTCCCAGCCGTGGGGAGCCGCGAGGCCCCAGCCGTTTCGCAAGAACGGATATCCGACTGGGCCGGGGCTGCTTACATCTGGAGGCAATCCCATGACAACAAAAAAGAGTGGTCGTAGTGCGCGCGGAGTGACAGCGACGAAGGGGAAGGGTGCGCGCGGGGGTGGTGACAAGAGTGCGGCACGGGGGGACGACAAGGCGAGGGTCGCGAGGGAGATGGCATACGACGAGGCGTTGGGTCGAACGATGCGCAGCATATTTCGTCCGTTACCCTTTACGATGCATGGCCAAGGAGATCTTAGCCCGACGTGGGATAACCCCCATTGGCCGGTGGAACGATTCGGCGAATGGCCGGACTGGATCGTGAACATCGCCAACGAGGTTCTGGCCAGAGGGTACCGGTTGCTCGTGCCGGTGCCCTTGGATTGTGCGCCAACAGCGCTATCCCTGATTGTACGGCAACTGAAGGGGCGCCCGGAGGCGTGGTACACGCGGGACTTTAACTCGCTCATTCTAGGGCTCCCGGAAGAGGACTTGGCCGAGGACGATGACGCAAAGGATTGAACATGATTGTAAGAGTTGACCGGGGGCTTTGCCGCCGGCTGAAGCGTAAGACCGCTCCGGCGCTTGACCCGGTCGCAATCGGGCGGCGCGTGGCTGAGGCACGCAGGAAACACCGCTGGCGGCAGTGCGACTTGGCTGCGGTGAGCGGGGTCCACGGCTCGGTGATTGCGTATATCGAGCTAGGGCGTCGGCTGCCGAGCCGTGACGCTGGCATTGCGTTGTGCGTGGCGCTTCGGCGCTCGTTGGAATGGCTCTACTATGGGCTTTCCGCCAACGGGAAGCTTTGGAAGCTGAGCGGTAACTGATGTAGGTTTGGTCTCCTGCCATGGGCGGGTCGGGTGTTTTTTCGGGATTCCTTTTGTCACCCGGCCCGCCCCGGTAGGAGGGTGAATGCGGAATGCGGAAGGTGGAAGGCGGAAAACTGAGAACTGACAACTGAGGACTGAGGACTGACTGATGACTGATAGCAAATTGGTGAATGCGGATTGCGGATGGCGGGTTGCCGTTCTACTGGATGATGGTGGCGGACAGGTGCTGAGAGAGATCGTTCTTGCCCCGGACGGGAAAGTCGAATCCCTCAAGGGAAATTTCCTGGTCGATGCGGAATCCGGGCGCCTTGCTCAGGCGGCGCTGGAAGAGCGCGGCACAGACATAGCGATTGATTACGAGCACCAAAGCTTGGGTGGCGAATACAGCTCGCCCAGCGGAAAAGCCCCGGCGGCGGGTTGGATCAAGCGCGTCTGGTATGAGACGGGGAAAGGGCTGGTCGCGGCGGTGGAATGGACGGAAGCCGCCGCAAAGATGATTCGCGGGAAGGAATACAAATACCTATCCCCGGCTGCGATCATCCGCGAGGAAGATGGCAAGCTGGTGGCAATAGACTCAGGAGCGTTGACGAACAGGCCAGCAATTCGTGGGATGGCAGCGCTGGCCGCGTCGACACGCGGCGTACAAGAAGACGAGAAGGAGTTATTGGCGATGGCGGATGACAATGATGGGCAGGGCAACCCGAACGAAGCGATGGTTCTGGTGGACAAGCTGCGGGGACTTTTAGGGCTCGCTAAGAACACGTCGGTTACCGAGACACTCAAGGCGACGGTTGCGAAGTTGGACGCGCTTCTGAGCGATGATGAGGGCGACGAAGGGACCGACAA
>JBARRC010000355.1:0-1856 GCA_049644045.1 Phycisphaerae bacterium | reverse complement strand
CTAGCCCTTAACCAAGCGTACTTTGAAGGTCTTTTTGCAGAAAAGTACTCGAAATGCCTCGTTTTTCGTGTATAAGAGAAGGTGTCACGTAACTGACCCTCATACGCAAGGAGGCATTTCGAGTGAGCAATAGTAGACGCAAAAAGTTGGAGCGACGCAAGCGGAAAATTCTGTGGCGGCTTCGGGAACGCCACTGGGAGGATCAGCCGGATCCCATGTTCACCGCCCGCAACATCCACTACGATCTGGCCGACAAGGCCCGCGGACTGGCCTGTGGTGGCATTGGAGCGATGCATCTGCTGGCTCAGCAGGTGGGGTTGATCGACGCCATCGACGGCCGGCTGCACCTCCTGAAGCTGCATCTTCCCTACCACGAGTCGGATCACGTTCTGAACATCGCCTACAACATCCTGTGTGGCGGTGCGTGTCTGGAAGACATCGAACTACGGCGGAACGACGAAGTCTACCTGGATGCCTTGGGCGCTCAGCGGATCCCTGATCCCACGACGGAAGGTGACTTCTGCCGACGGTTTGACGAGAGGGACGTCAACATCCTGATGAACGTGATCAACGAGGTTCGTGTGGGCGTCTGGAAACAGCAACCGGAATCGTTCTTCGAGGAAGCGATCATCGACGTCGACGGGACGATGGCGACTACGACAGGGAACTGCAAGGCGGGGATGGACATTTCCTACAAAGGGCAGTGGGGTTACCAGCCTTTGGTGGTGTCCTTGGCCAACACGGGAGAGCCGCTGTATCTGGTCAATCGGAGCGGGAACCGGCCTTCCCACGAGGGGGCAGCGGAGTGCCTCGACCGGGCTGGGTCGTTGTGTGAGGACGCCGGGTTTGCGAGCATTCTCTACCGCGGCGATACGGACTTCAGTCAGACGGAGCACTTGGACGGCTGGGATGAACAAGGGCGGCGATTCATCTTCGGGATCGACGCGATGGCAAACTTGGTGGAACGGGCTCAAAACCCGCCGGAAACGGACTGGGATCGGCTGGAGCGTCCAGCCAAGTACGAGGTCAAGACGGTGCCGCGTGAACGTCCCGACAACGTGAAGGAGCGAATCGTTCGGGAGCGTGAGTTCAAGAACATCCGCCTGAAGTCAGAGGAGGTTGCTGAGTTTCCGTATCGTCCTGGCGCGTGTAAGAAGACCTACCGCATGGTCGTCGTTCGTAAGAACCTTTCCGTGGAGAAGGGCGAGCAGGTCTTGTTCGACGACATTCGCTACTTCTTCTACATCACGAACGATACGTCCCTGTCGGCCCATGAGATCGTGTTTTCGGCCAATGATCGCTGCAATCAGGAGAACCTCATTGAGCAACTGAAGAATGGCGTGCGGGCCGTGCAGATGCCGGTGGACAATCTGATCAGCAACTGGGCGTACATGGTAATGGCATCGCTGGCGTGGACGATGAAGGCCTGGTTCGCCCTGAGCTTGCCGGAGACAGGGCGCTGGGCCGCGAAGTATAAGTCAGAGAAATCCACCGTGCTGCGGATGGAGTTCAAGACATTCCTGAATGCGTTCCTGCGTGTGCCGTGCCAGATCATTCGAGGGGGGCGGCGCATCATCTATCGGCTGTTGTCGTGGAATCCATGGCAGCACGTATTCCTGCGTGCTGTGGATGCATTGCGGCGGCCGATGCGCTGTTGACGGTGGCGCTATGATGTCGGAGTATGGATGCTCCGATTCGTGTTGGCCCTCTACGCTTCCATGAGAGTGAGGTCAGCAATGCATGAGTGACAACCAGGCGTCAGCTGTCGACCCGCGAGCCGGGCCGGCCAGGACGGCCCGCGCACACCGCGCGCCACGAGATCGCGACACACGAACCGCTTCAAAGTACGCTTGTTT
>JBARRC010000354.1:0-3893 GCA_049644045.1 Phycisphaerae bacterium | reverse complement strand
CCGCCGAGCCGAACCAAGGCTACGCCGACAAAGCGGCCCAGTGGCGGGCGAAGCTGCCGGCGGAGGATGATAGCGAAGGGAAGCGAGATGAGCAGTGATTGCGCTGCGCCCGCGTCCGCCTACGGTTTGCCATACACGCCGATTGAACGGGCGGCTTCGCCGAGGCGTTTGTCCAACGTCCACAACAACGTGCCGGTTAACACGGCCGAGGATAGCAGGTGCGCGTCGATCCAGCCGATTCCCGTTCCCATCAGACGATTGCCGTCGACGAAGGCTAATACCTCATCATGATCTGCCAGCGTGACGCTGGGAAGTGCCTCGAGCAAGGAGAGGATCTCGCGCCTTTGCTTGAGGTTCCCGCAGGCCAGTTCGCCAATGACGAAAGGATGGGACAGGACGTCGCCGTCGTTCAGCAGCGCTGTCAAGGCGGCGTTGCCGTGTCGGAAGTGATGGATCCAGACGGACGTATCGACGAGCATCAAGCGGGCTTACGCATGGTCCGATAGCGTCGTCGGGGGATTCTGCGCAGTCCTCTCTCGCTTCCGCCGAGCGTTCCGAGTCGCTTGGCGCTCTCGCGGGCGATGAGGGCCTCGAGGGCCGCGCGAACCAACGCGGTCTTCTCGTTGATGGCGCTCAACCTACGGGCTTCGTCCAACAGGCCGTCGTCGATGTTCAGGGTTGTCCTCATACATATCAGTATGTACGATATATGCATACAAGTCAAGCGCCTTTTTGGGGTCGAGGACGATCAGGCGAGTAAGTGGCAGGGGAAGCTGGTGGAAGAGAATACAGAATGAAGAATAGCGAATAGCGAAAGAAGTGGTCCAGTCCTCATTCGCTATTCTGAATTCGCCATTCGCTATTCCTATCACACCTTCAACAGAACGGAGGATTCGTATCGCGACGCGTGGCGTAACGTACCTGCGACAACTGGACGCGGGCCGGCGGGTGGTGATAATGCCTGCAACATGCGTGCACGGATCGCCGAGAGCGCAGCCGGGCGGGTTCTCGAGCCGGGCGCGTGTTCCATCCCGCATAGAAGGATGATTCGATGAAGGTGATTGCAACGCTTGTGGCCGGTTTGTCGGCGACGCTGATGCCGCCATGGCTTGGCGCGCAAGAAACCCCGCGCCCGAACGACAAAGCGGTAGCTCCCCGCCCGTTAATGGAGTACCTGGCCGATGAACTGGCCTATTCGATGGAACACCTTGTCACACCGGACGGAACGAAGCCGTACTACATCGGTTACACGGTATACGATGAACGCACAGTCGTGGTCGCAGCCACACTGGGCGCCATGACCCGCAACGACGAAAGTAATGAGCGTAACTTGAACATCGACCTTCGCGTTGGTGACTACACGCTCGACAACACGCATCAACTGCGCGGGGGCGGGCCGTCGCACGCGTTCGGCAGCGGCAACATCCCACTTTCGCTCGACGATGACGCAGACTCGATTCGCCACGCGCTGTGGTATCACACCGACCGGGTCTTCAAGGGTGCCGTCAAACGCCTCACGCAGATCAGGACCAACCTCAAAATCAAGGTCGAGGAGGAAGATCAGTCGGACGACTTCAGCCGCGAGACGCCCCAGACCCACTATGAGGCCCCCGCCACACTCGCGTTCGATGCGGAGGCCTGGGCGGATCGGCTGCGTAAGATTTCCGCGGTCGCGCAGGACTTTCCTCTCGTCTATAACTCGAGCGCGGTTATCGGCGCCTACGGGGGGACCCGCTACATCATCACAAGTGAAGGCGCACGGCTGCAAACATCGCAGACGCGCTACCGAATTACACTGACGGCCGGCACCAAGGCGGCAGATGGAATGGACCTCGGCCAATCATTCGATTTCAACGCAGCCACACCCGACAGGCTCCCCAACGACGCCGAGATCGAGGCGGCGTTTCGGCGCATTATCCACCAGGTGCTCGCGCTGCGCGAGGCACCGCTCGCCGAGCCCTACATCGGACCGGCCATCCTGCGCAACCGGGCGAGCGGCGTGTTCTTTCACGAGATCTTCGGCCACCGGATTGAGGGGCACCGCCAAAAGGATGTCACCGAGGGGCAGACGTTCACGAAGAAAATCAACCAGCGGGTGCTGCCCGCGTTCATCAGCGTCTACGACGATCCGACGGCTACGCGCCTGGGCGACGTCGATCTGCGAGGTCACTACCTCTACGACGATGAAGGCGTAAAGGCCACCCGCGTGACGCTCGTGGATCAGGGGATTCTCAGAACGTTCCTGATGTCGCGGAGCCCCGTCAAGCACTTCCCTCAGTCCAACGGGCACGGACGACGCCAGCCGGGAAACGCCGTTGTTTCGCGGCAGGCGAATCTGATCATTGAGTCAACGAAGCAGGTCCCGTTCGACCGGCTGCGCGTTTTGCTCATCGAGGAATGCAAGCGGCAGGGTAAGCCGTACGGGCTTCTGTTCGAGGACATCTCCGGCGGATTCACCACCACCAGCCGCCGTGGACCGCAGTCTTTCAAGGTCCTCCCCATCGTGGTCCACCGGGTCTACGCGGACGGACGCCCGGACGAGCTTATACGCGGTGTGGACGTCGTGGGCACGCCGTTGACCTGCTTTGAGAAGATCATCTATACCGGTGATGACCCGGCCGTCTTCAACGGGAGCTGTGGGGCCGAATCGGGCTGGGTACCGGTCGCGGCCGTCTCCCCCAGCATCCTGGTCTCGACCATCGAAATCGAAAAGCGCACGCGTGACCAAAGCCGCCCCCCGATCCTCGACCCGCCGCTTGGCCAAACCCCCTGAGGGTCGAGAGCGTATACTGGAATGCCGACGTGCCTGTCGCAAATCAGGCAGCATGCGTGTTCGGAGCGACGCGATGCCCGATATTCCCCTCTTCCAGAAAAGTGATCGCTACAAGGTGAGCAGCTATCGCGCGTACAACTTCAAGCTGCCGGATCGGTATGACTCATCCTTCTGGATGAGCTTTTGCCAGACGAAGCTGTGGGATGACGCTGTCCAGGCGGAGCTGGGTGTCGAAGTCCGATCGTTGCGGATCCTCGATGTCGGCTGCGCCACGGGCCGCCTTTTGTCGAGCTTGGCGCAAGCTGGGGCCGAGAACCTCGCCGGGGTCGATTTGGCGCCTCGCATCCTTGACGTCGCCCGCCGGAAACTGGCAGATCGACGGGTTGAGGTGGACCTTCGTGCCGCCGACGCAGAGGATGCCTTGCCGTGGCCTTCCGAGTCGTTCGATCTGGCGACCCTGACGGGCGTACTTCATCACTTCTACCGCCCCCATGACGCCCTACAAGAGGTGCACCGGGTGCTTCGTACAGGCGGCCGGCTTCTGGTCATTGACCCGGACTTTTTCCCGCCCCTCAGGCAGTTTCTCAATCTCGCCCTGCGAGTGGCGCCGCATTGGGGGGATTTTCGGTTCTACTCTCGGTGCAACGCGATCCAACTCCTCGAGAATGTGGGCCTGGGGCATCTTCGGTCTCGGCGTATCGGTCTGTGGTCCTATCTTATCACGGCAGTCAAGGCGAGTGAATCGTTGCGACCGTAGCTACAGCTTGCCTGCGCTGTTCGACGTGCTGCCTGACAAGCGGCAGCACCCGACCGGCAAACAGCACGGTTGAACCGAGGCTTCCGCCTCTGGGGTTCCTCTCGTGGGGCGCTGGTGGTACCTTGAGCGCCGCCGGCGGGTGGGCCGCTGGTCCGACAGACGAAAGCGCGCAGCGCGGGTGGGTGGGAAGACCGCGCATTACATGTTACGATGGCTCAGCACCCGCGGCGAAAAGGGCCCGTGGAGCGAGACGGGCAGCGCGACTGTAAGGGCGTGAGCGACGCATACGATAGAGGAGACCACTCCGATGAAAGTAAAAGACGTGCTCTCTAGATTGAGCGCCTTCGATCCGGAACAAGATGT
>JBARRC010000353.1:0-6295 GCA_049644045.1 Phycisphaerae bacterium | reverse complement strand
CTTCCACGCACCGAGTTCTTCGATGATATCCACCGATCGGCCGCGCCACACGAACCCTTTCGGCAACCCCGGCTCGCCTCGACCCATCCGCGAGGTGTCAAACGTGCCCGCGTGGGGCGTAATCGGTTCGCTAACCAGCTCGGCCATAGGTCCTACGCCGCGCCAATGCGTCGGTCCGCAGCCCGGTGCACGGCATGCTCTTAAGGGCGTCGGCGGACGGCGGCGTATGTGTTTAGCCGTTGGAAGCGATGATTGCAAGCGTTTCGACCTGCCCGGTTTGGGGGAACATGTCGAACAGCTCGACGTGGGCAACGCGGTAGCCGCCGTTTTCAAAGCGCACCAGATCCCGCAGGAGCGTATCCGGTGCGCACGAGAGGTAGGCGATTCGGACCGGTCCTGCTTCGAGCAACTGCTCGATCACACGCGCATCGAGCCCCTTTCGCGGCGGATTGACCACCACAACCAGGCGGTTGCGATCGACGCCCTCTTTTCGCAGCCTGTCGGTCAACTGTGGCAATCGTTGTTCGACGAGGCCTTCCTGGAAGACGGCGTTGTCAACGCCGTTTACGTGTGCGGCGGCCCGTGCGAATCCCACTGCTTCGCCGACCTCTTCGATGCCATAGACTTGACGCACGTGCCGTGCTGCCACCAGGCCGATCGTGCCGACGCCGGCATACAAATCGAGCAGGGTCACGTGGCCGGGTGCCACTGGCGGCTCGCCCGCCAGTGCCTTACACGTGACGTACGCAAGGATGCTCTCGTAGGCCTTCTCAGCTACCGCCGTGTTCACCTGGAAGAAGCTCGTCACTCCCAATCGGATGCGCGTGCCGCAAATGACCTCCTCCAAATGGTCCCGACCGGCCAGCAACCGATTCATCGATCCGAAGATGACGTTGCCCTTCTTTGGGTTGATGTTCTGCACAACACCGACCGTGCCGTTGCAGTGATTCATCACGTAGCAAGCGAGCTGATCACCGCATGGAAACTCCTCCGTCCGCGTGACGAAACCGATCAGGATTTCGCCCGTGGCTACCCCCTGTCTGGCCGTCACGAATCGAAGGTCGCCGGTGTGTTGCACTTCGTCGTACAGGCAAACACTTGACTTTTCGATCGCGGTTCGGATGACCTCGACGGCCCGGTTCAGACCGTCCATCTGCGTTGGGCAACCGGGGATATCGATCACCTCGTGCGAGCCGGCCTTATAAAGGCCGAGGATAATACGTCCGGTTCCGGCGGGGGTGGCCCATCTTTTTGGAGATCGGGAGCTTATTGATCTTGCCGGCACCAGCTTCACCCGATTGCGATAAGCGCCTGGGTTGGGACTGGCCGCAATCGACTGAATCGGGGTGGCTTCAACACTTCTCAGCGATGACCGGCGAAATAGTCCGCGAACTGCACATAGTTTAGCCTCAAGCTGCTCCGCGTAGTCGATCCCGATCGAGTTGCAGCCGCTACAGGCCGGAAAATGCGGGCACGAAACAATCGTCGCCATGACGCGGCCATCTTAACAGGTACCTCGTCCAGGTCGATAAAGACGGTGGGTTCACGGAACCACCTTACGAACCGGGTGGATGCCTCATCCTTTTCCATGTCCAACACCCTTGCACATCGCTGAAATAATCAGTCGATCGCCTGCTCATGGTACACTATCCCCGCCGTGGGCGCCGGAAACGGTTCACGCCCGACCTGCGCCGCGGAACGCCTCATACGAAACGGTTCCAAGGGAAAACTATTGCATCGGCGGGTTGAGCGACTTAAGATGCAACCGGCCCATGGGGCTGAAGTTCTTGACTGTTTGCTCCGTTATGTTTTTTCGGTTTGGATGAGGATACCACTATGAAAACGCGATGGACGATTTTGCTGGCAATTGTGTCGATAGGCATAGGTTTGGCGTACTGGCAGGTCGACGTGGTCTCACCTGCCGTCGCGGGCGACGAGGTGGTCCCCGCCGCGGCCCCAGGAACCGACGTGCCTGACAAGTACGAGTACGTCGGCAACAAAAAGTGCAAGAAGTGTCACATGAAGGAGTACAAGAGCTGGCAAACGACGAAGAAGGCCATGACGTTTGAGCCCCTCAAGCCCGGTAATGCCAGCGAAGCGAAACTCAAGGCCAAACTCGATCCCGCCAAGGATTATACGAAGGATGAGAGCTGCCTGGCATGCCACGCCACCGGCCATGGTCAGCCGGGTGGGTACTTCATCCCCGATCCTGCCGACGAAGCGGCCGTCAAAAAGGCAAAGAAGCTCGAGGGCGTCGGATGCGAGGGCTGCCACGGGCCGGGTAGCGAGTACATCAAGCTCCACGAAGAGATCAACAAGTCCAAGAGGACCTACAAGGATGAGGAGATGTACAAGGCGGGCCTCAGAAAGATCGAGGCATCCGCTTGCACCGGCTGCCACAACGAGAAGAGCCCGACCTACGTGCCCTTCGATTTTGAAAAGCAAAAGCACGAAGGTCTCCACGAGCTTTATCCGCTGAAACAACGCGAGGAGTAGGACCTCGGCATTCTTGCTACAGTGGCGCGAACCATTGGTCGAAGCGCCAGCGGTATAGTCGCTGCTAGGCTATGGTCCGGTAATGTTCGAGTAACGACGTTTACTTTCTGAGGTGCAGTATGAGTCTAAGACGACTGGTAAAGGGTGGCATCACGTTCCGTCTACTGGGGGCGGTTGCATCAGTGGTACTTTGCGTGATGATCGGTTGTGGGAACCTTGGGGGGGGCTGCACCCCTAGGGGGGGCGGGCTGACCGATCAGGACGACGACGGAATCGTCGACATTAACGACAACTGCCCGGATCTCACCAACCCGGACCAGGCCGATGCCGACGGTGACGGTGTCGGTGATATCTGCGACAACTGCCCTACCGTGGCCAACTCCGATCAGGCTGACGGCGATGACGATGACGTAGGCGACGCCTGTGACAACAGCCCCGACGAGCCGAACCCCGGCCAGGGTGATGCCGATGGCGATGGCATCGGAAACGTCAGCGACAACTGCCGCAACGTGGTCAACCCGGACCAGGCTGATGCCGACGACGATGGGGTCGGCGATCTGTGTGACAACTGCCACGACACCCCGAACAGCAGTCAGACCGATGCCGATGGGGACGGCGTGGGTGATGCCTGCGACAACTGCAGCAGCGACCCCAATGCCGATCAGGCAGACACCGACAATGACGGCGTCGGTGATGTTTGCGACAACTGCCCCAACGATGCAAATCCGGATCAGACGGACACCGACGGCGACGGTGTGGGTGATGCCTGCGAAGGCGACCGCGATGGTGATGGGGTCGGCGATGCGTTGGACAACTGCTTGACCATCCATAATCCCGACCAGGTGGACGGCGACAACGACGCGGTGGGCGATGCGTGCGACAACTGCCCGGATGACGCTAACGGCAGCCAAACGAATACCGACGGGGACGGCTTCGGCGACGTGTGCGATAACTGCCCGACGGTCCACAACCCCAGCCAGACCGACAGTGACAACGACGGTTTCGGCGACGAGTGTGACAACTGCCCGAACGATGTGAACGTTGACCAAGCTGACGTCGACAACGATGGCGTGGGCGACGCGTGCGAGGGGGATCGAGACGGCGACGACGTGATCGACGATGACGACAACTGCCCCGGCACGTTCAACGCGGCCCACACCGCACCGTTCGACTGCAACGGAGACGGCGACACCGCCGATCCCGATGAGGGCGTCGGCGAACAATGCGACCAGGACGGTGATGGGTTCGGTGACGAATGCGACAATTGCCCCACCGATTCCAATCCGGGCCACACCGCGGCTTTCGACTGCAACGACGACGGTGATACGAGCGACCCCGGCGAGGGCGTCGGCGAGCAATGTGACCGGGAGGGCGACGGTGTCGGTGATACCTGTGACAACTGCCCGGACCACGGCAATACTAATCAGCTTGACACCGATAACGACGGGTTCGGCGACGTGTGCGACAATTGCCCGAACGACCACAACCCCGAGCAGACCGATGACGCGTGCCCGGACGATGACCCACAACCACCACCTAGCCCAGTAAAGGTTACAATCCCTGGTGGAGACCTTACAGCGTTCCCATGCGAAGAGGTCACGCTGACTGCAACCGTCGAGACCCCTAGCGGAACCGACATCACCGGCAACGCGACCATCACGTGGGAGTTGTCGAGCGGCCCCGTTGCTGCTGTAACTTTTAGTCCAACTACAGGCAGCACGACTACCGTTACGATCCTACCGAGCGCGGAGGCGCTTGACGTCCTCAACTTCACGGCGACGGCCGCGGCGTCCGGCTATTCCAACGGTTCCGCTACGGTCAAAATCACCGTTAATCAAACCAGCAAAACCAGCGGCGCTGCCAAACCAGGGGATCTCGTCACGATCGACCTCGCGGACACCGTGCCCGGCGACTGCACAGCGATCTGGACGCAGGACGGGAACGATGAGGTGCAGGTCACTGATCTGACGGCCAGTGGGGATAACCGGGGCGCCACTTTCACGGCTCCGGATGTAACCACGACCGTTACGCTGAACTTCGAGACCGACGTAAGTTGTTCAACTAGTTCGCCCGCAAGTTTCTGCGCAGCCGCTTCGGTGCCGGTCCAGGTCGTCACCCAGGTCATGTTCGACCTGCCGGATGCGATTGCAGTCGGGACCACGTTAGACTTGGATGACGACGATAACCCCGACACGGGGCAGCCGATTCTGAAGGTTACCGGTGCACCGGCAGACTATGAGGCATTGTTCTTTGCGTCGCAAGATGGCGCGCTGCCGCCGGGTGTGTCCCTAGAGATTAACCAAGAAACTGGCGAGTTGACGGTCAACCCGGACTCGAGCACTGGTGACTTCATCGACATTACCGTCCAGATCTTCGGGACCGCCGGTCTGCTCTTTGAGAAGGAAGCCACCTTTCAGATTGTTGAGGCTCCGTAACGAAAGAGGTGTCGCAACATGCGCTGATACCTGGGATGGGCGAGCGCAATGTTCGCCCGTCTCGTGCGTTGCGGAGGCGCTGGCGAGGACGAGTTTCCCCTGGGTGTCGAACCCGTAATTGACAAGGATACCAAGTGTCCGCCCTACAACGCCGTAGAGGCCGGACCGGCAAGGATCTCGAAGTCTTTGAGGGCGGACGCGTCGCCGCTGCAGAGTAGGGTCATGTCGCGGCGGATGGTCGGAAGGTTCGTTTCGATGTAGCGGCGGGCGACGAGTTGCTTGTGCATGGGTGCCACTGGCTGCTCGCAGCCAGTGCCTTCATGCGGAGACGGGCGCAGAGGCCGCGCGTGCCTACCGGACTCTGCGGAGGCCTGCTGGAGCAAGAGGTGGCCGATCAAGACGACCGCGGCTGCGTCGACGAGCTTGCGACCGTAGAGGTCCATGTAGTCGACACCCTTCTCCTTCACGAATGCAACGCCTTTTAGCACGAGTTCCTTGCCTTCTACGAGCTTCTGTTTGAGTTCGTGGAGGGATTTATCAAGGTACTCGTGCTGCTCGAATGCATCGATGTGTTTCTCGAACGTGCCGCTGCAGACACCACGCACGGCTGCGATGATCTGCATCTGGCTCGTGCCTTCGTAGATCGTCGTGATTCGGGCGTCACGAAGGTGTCGCTCGACGGGGTAATCGGTCATATAGCCCGAGCCGCCGAGTACCTGGAGGGCGTCGTTGGCGACCCGCACGCACATTTCGGAAGCGTAATACTTGCTCATCGGCGTGAGCATGCCGTTGAGGCGTTTCCATACGCGGGCGTCGGCCTTGCGGCGTTTCAGCTCGGCCTTGTCTTCCGGCGGGTTGGCCTCCAGCACGCGAAGGTTGTTGTTTTCCAGGTCGCAGACGCGGCTGGTTTCGTACACCAGCGCCCGGGCGGCCTCGATGACGATCTTCATATCGCTCACCATCTCGGCGACGGCCGGGAGGCGCTCGATCGGTCCGCCGAACTGCTTACGGGTGTGCGCGTAGAGGCGCGCTACGCGGAACGCGGCCTCGGCGATACCGAGTGACTGGGCTGCGATGCCCAGCCTGGCGCCGTTCATCAGGCTCATCACGTACCGGATCAGACCGAGCTGCCGCTCGCCGATGAGCTTGGCCGGCACGTCATCGTACACCAGCTCGCACGTCGGCGAGCCGTGAATTCCGAGCTTCTCCTCCAGGTGTCGGACCCTGAGCCGCGGACCCCGTTCAACCAAAAAGAAGCTCAGCCCCCGGCCGTCCTTGATGTCGGGTTCGCTCCGCGCAAGCGTCAGAACGACGTCACCGCATCCGTTGGTAATGAACCGCTTGACGCCCGTGAGGCGCCATCC